>CAILVY010000128.1 GCA_903837785.1 Candidatus Hydrogenedentota bacterium | reverse complement strand
GCCCTGGAGCAGGGCCAGATTCCCGCGGAAGAGATGGATCAGAAACGCGTTGGCACCCATGACCACATGAACGAAGAGGAAATCGGTGGCCAGCAACAGACCCATGGTCAGGACGGTGACCCCAATCACGTTCGCGCCGATGATCCCGAAATGCGGCACCAGCAGGCCTTCTGAGACAAACACGCCAAATGCGCCGCCCGGCTGACCATTGGAGGCCCCGGTGTGGAGGTCCATCTGCAAGAGGCCGGAGGCCGACACCAGCACCAGAAACATCCCCAGAAAGCGGCTGAGAATCCGGTCCAGCGGGCGGTGCGTAAAGAGCATCAAGCCCCAGATGAACGTCACGATATACAACATATGGGCGGCATCGCCCACGAGTATGGCCAATATGGTGGCAAAGATGGCGCCCGGCGTGCCCAGCAGGTTCGGGATCGCCGTCAGCCCGTCCAGGTAACGTTTGGGCTGGCCTTCCATGCGATACCCATCCGTCACCAGGGCCAGGAACAGCAGCGTCGTCAAACCCAGAACCAAAACGCCCCAAATCTCGCACTTGCGCTCGATGGGCATCTTCCTGGCCTTGCTCACTTCTCGCAGCTCCTGTACTGAGTTTTGTTTGACGGAATCATCGTAGCAGATATCCTCCGGGCTTGCAACTAAATATTGTATCCAAACTTCAGATCATCACCAAATGTTGAAATCGATTCTTGAGGCACCCCCACGGAAAGTGGTGACCGATTCCAGATGCACAAGAGAGAGGGCACCCGGAAGTGAAGCTTCCGGGTGGAGTGGCCCCCTCGGGGGCTCCGGCCCATGGTTGCCCCCTGGCACCTGCCAAGTGTGGACACCGATAAGGTCGCGGCACGCAATTCGGTGTGGCGGTCGGAATCACGGGCCGGGGTGCTGATGCGCAAATCGTACCGCGGCGACAAGGTCGTGTATAATCTGCACATCTGCAGGCAGAAACCCGGCCATTCAAATCGGAGAGAAGTTCGATGGCTTCCGCAACCGCCGCCTTCTACAAGAGTATTTTGGATGCCATTCCGTCGCCAATCTTCGTGGCCGAGGATGACGTGCGTCTCGTGGACTGCAACGCGGCGGCAGCGCGCCTGTTGGGCGCGGCCCCGGAGCTGTTGTTGCGCCGCAGGGGGGGCGAGGTACTGCACTGTGTCCATGCATCCGATGTGCCGGGAGGTTGCGGCCGCGGACCGCACTGCGCGGATTGTGTGGTGCGCGCCTCAGTAAACGCATCCCTGTCGGGCCACAAGGTGGTGCGGCAGAATGTGCGGTTGGACATCATGGCGGGGGAAACGAGCGTTTCCGCGCATTTCCTGGTGACGACCGCTCCCCTGGAGCATGAGGGCACCCGGTTGGCGCTGTTGATTCTCGAAGACATCAGCGAGTTGGTCATGCTGCGCGGCATTCTGCCGATCTGCATGTATTGCAAGAAGATCCGGAATGACGAACATTACTGGCAGACGGTGGAGCAGTACTTCAGCCGGCATACCGATGCGAGTTTCAGTCACGGCATCTGTCCGGAATGCATGGCGGAACATTTTCCTGCCGAGAAATTGAGCTCCGTCTAACGATTTGCACGCGGGTTATTTGCGGCGCTGCCGCGCACCACGGGGAGAGAGAAATGCGTACCTTATGTTTCGTCTCGCTGCTGCTCACCGGCCTGATGGCCGGCACTGCCCACGCCACGTATCTGGAATGCCCGGCGAATCCCAGCGGCACCCGCGTTCTTCCGGACAACCGATACTTCGACGTGACGCCCAAGATCGTGCCGGCCGACACGGAGACGCGGGTCGAGGTGATCCCTCTCTTTGATCATTGCCGCTTCAAGTCCGGATGCAGCTATGAACTCACCTATGTGCCCGTGGATCTGCGCGCCGAACGCAACGGCTGGGTCCCGGATCAGAAGATCGAGATCACGCCGGAGAACGGCCGCTACACGTTTTCCAGGTACTTCGAAGGAGAGCAGGAACACATCCTGTACATTGAAGAAACCTGCGGGGACAAGCGGCGCGCGCTCGGAACGCTTCACCTCTTCTCCCTGGAGAAAGACCTCCTGCCGCTGCGCCCGTTCAAGGGCGATTTCCACATGCACAGCAACCGATCGGACGGCGTCGAATCGCCGGCGTACGTGGCGGGTGCCTGCCGCCGCGTGGGGCTGGATTTCATGGCGCTGACCGACCACCGGAAGTATGCGGGGTCAATCGAGGCGCAACAGGCGTTTTCGGGCGTGCCGATCGACCTGCGAATCTTTCCCGGCGAAGAAGTGCATCCGCCGGACAATCCCGTGCACATCGTGAGCTTCGGCGCGAACGCCGGCATCAGCGAGTTGTATCAGGACGAAGCGGCGTACCGGGCCGAAGTCGCCGGGGTGGAGAAGGCGATGCCGGCGCTCCCCGAGGGCGTGAACCGCTTCCAGTACGCGTCCTGCCTCTGGGCGGCCGGCAAGATCCGCGAGCGCCACGGGCTGAGCATGTTCGCCCACGCCTACTGGTTCACGGATCATCATTACTACATCTCCGAGGCGCTGCGCACCCACCTGTTCGAGACGCAGCCCTTCGACGCGCTCGAGCTCATCAGCGGCTTCGATTGGCCGGGGCTGAACGAATGCGATACGAACGCCCTCCAGGTGGCCCGGTATCAGGAAGAGCGCGCGAAAGGGAGTCGGATCCCCGTCTGCGGCATTAGCGACACCCACGGCATCGAACGCAGTGAAGCCTTCGGCCGGTACTACACCGTCTGCTTCTCGCCTTCGTGCGAATTCCAGGACCTCGCGGAGAGCATCAAGGGCTTGAACTCCGTGGCCGTCGAAGCCGTCCGGGGCGAACTGCCCCGCGCCTACGGCCCCTTCCGCCTGGTGAAGTATGCCCTCTTCCTCCTGCGCGAGGTCTTCCCGCAGCATGACGAGCTTTGCGTGGAAGAAGGGCGGCTCATGCTGCAATATGCGGCCGGCGATGCAGCCGCCCTCGAACGGCTGCGCCCCATGCAGGGGCAGACACAGCGCCTCTACGATCATCTCTGGGCGCCGCTTCGATAGGCGGCGCATCAAGGCAGCTCGTTACTCGAGCGGCAGGGCCACGTCGCTGAAGTTGTCCATGCAACGCTGCTGGCGCATCCGGCGCAGCGCCTCGAAGGCCTTCTCAAACGGGACGTTTGCCTGCTCTTTGACGCAATAGCGGCGCCAGGTGACGGCCCGGTTCTCCGCTTCGCGGGCGCCGATCACCCAGATGTTCGGGATCTTGTGGGTGACGGCGTTGCGGATCTTTTTGTTGAAGCTCTCGCTGCTGTCGTCGATCCCCGCGCGGAAGAGATCCCCGCGCAGCCGGTCCGCGATTTCCTGGGCGTACGGAAGGACCTCGTCATTCACGGGCACCAGGCGCACCTGCTGCGGCGCCATCCAGGTCGGGAAGGCGCCGCCATAGAACTCAATCAGAAACGAGATCATGCGCTCGTGCGTGCTGAGCGGCGCGCGGTGAATGATGAACGGCCGCTTCTCCTGGCCGTCCTTGTCCACGTAGGTCAAGCCGAAACGCTCCGCCACCACGAAATCGAGCTGGCAGGTGGAAACCGTCTCCTCCCGGCCCAGCAGATTCTTCACCTGGATGTCCACTTTCGGGCCGTAGAAGGCAGCCTCGCCCGATTCCTCCTCGTACTCGACCTCCATCCGGTTGAGCACGTCGCGCACGATCGCCTCGCTCCGCACCCATTCCGCCTCGTTCCCCACGAACTTGTCGCTCTTGGGATCGTGCAGCGAGAGGCGGACGCGGAAATTGCCCATGCGCAGATGGCTGTAGTACGCGCGGTACATGCCGATAATCGCGCGGAACTCGCCTTCAACCTGATCCGGGGTGCAATAAACGTGCGCGTCGTTCATGCACATCGCCCGCACCCGCAACAGGCCCGCCAGCGATCCATGCTTCTCGTAGCGGTAGACGTTGCCGTATTCCGCGAGCCGCAGCGGCAGTTCGCGGTAGCTCCGCTTCCGCGCGCCGTAGATCTTGTGGTGATGCGGGCAGTTCATGGGGCGCAGATAGTACTCGTCGGTCTCATCCACGATCATCGGCGGATACATGCTCTCCGCGTAATACGGGAGATGGCCCGAGTGGTGATACAGTTCGCCGCGGGTGATGGCCGGCGTCGAAACGCGCACATACCCCGCCCTGAACTCCTCCTCGCGCGCCCACGCCTCCAATTCGTCGCGCAGGACCGCCCCGTTGGGCATCCACAGCGGCAGGCCCACGCCCACCTCCTGATCCTGGATGAAGAGGTCGAGTTCGTCGCCGAGCTTCCGGTGATCGCGCTCCATGGCGAGCTTTCGGCGCTCGATGAACTCCTTCAGTTCGTCGCCGCTCGCAAACGCGAGCCCGTAGATGCGGGTGAGCATCGGGCGCTTCTCATCCCCGCGCCAGTAGCTCCCCGAAATGCGGTCCAGCTTGAAACAGGCCTTGGGCACCTCGCCGCTGTGGGCGAGATGCGGGCCTTCACACATATCAATGAACGGCCCATTCTTGTAGAAGGACAGATCGCCGCCCGCTTTCCCGGTTTCCACGAGTTCGCGCGCGTATTCGATCTTGTAGGACTGATCCGACCGCCCCAGGAGCGCTTCGGCCTCCGCCAGCGGCATCATTGTCCGTTCGAAGGGCTGTCTTTCCTTGATGATCTTCCGCATCCGGTTCTCGATATCCTCGAGATCCGCTTCGCCCAGGGGGCTGTCCCCGAAATCGAAATCGTAGTAGAACCCGCTCTCCACCGGCGGGCCAAACGCCAGTTTCGCCGCCGGACGGACCTCGAGCACGGCCTGCGCCATGATATGCGCCAGAGAATGGCGGATCTTGTACAGTTGATCCTCACCCATGCACCCACATTCATGCGATTCGCTCATTTCATCCCGTCCTTTGCCGATCTGTCAAACAAGGCCTGCCGGCTATTCACGCGCCCATGCGCACCCGTCCGCGGAAGCGGACACGTGTTGGCGCGCGCCGATGGCCGGGTTGAAGCGTAGAATAGCATCGCGCTGCGCGGCGTGTCTATTCGTGCCGCCGCTTCTTTGAAGACATTCCGCCCTATGTGCTACACCTGAGGCCGGACGGAGGCGATGGTCCGCCGGAATTGCGCGGCCAGGACGCGCGGCGAGGCGGATTGTGACGTGAACGGGCAAAGGAAGAATCGGCATGAAACGCGTGTGTGTGCTTGGATTGGGCTACATCGGATTGCCGACAGCCAGTGTGCTGGCCAGCAACGGCTTTGAGGTGCTGGGCGTGGATGTGTCGCCGCACGTGGTCGACACAGTGAACGAAGGCAACATCCACATCGAGGAGCCGGGCCTGCACACGGTGGTGCAGGCGGCGATCAATTCGGGGAATCTCCGGGCCTCGCTGACGCCGGAGCCCGCGGACGTGTACATCGTGGCGGTGCCGACGCCGCTGACCGAGGACAAGCGGGCGGACATGCGCTTCGTCGTCGGGGCGGCGGAGTCCATCGTGCCGCACCTGCGCGCGGGCACGCTCGTGATTCTCGAATCGACCTCGCCGCCGGGGACCTGCGCGGAGCTGCTGAAGCCGATCCTCGAGCGATCGGGGCTCGAAGCCGGAACGGATTTCTGCCTGGCGCACTGCCCGGAGCGCGTGCTGCCGGGGCGCATCCTCAAGGAGCTGATCCACAATGACCGGGTGATCGGCGGCTACACGCCCGCCTGCGCCGAAGCGGCCCGAAGCGTCTACGAGACCTTTGTCGAGGGCGAGATCTTCCTCACGGACACAACCACGGCCGAGATGGTGAAAATCATCGAGAACACGTTCCGCGACGTGAATATCGCGCTGGCGAATGAAACGGCGCTGATCTGCGAGCGGCTCGGCATCGATTTCTGGGAGGTTGCCCGCTTTGCCAACCGCCACCCGCGCGTTAATGTGCACAGCGCCGGCCCGGGCGTCGGCGGGCACTGCATCTCGGTCGATCCGTGGTTTCTCGTGGAACGCCTGCCGGAGGACACCCGCATCATCCGCCTCGCGCGCGAGCGCAACGACGGCATGCCCGCGCACGTCGTGTCGGTGGTGCAGGAAATGCTCGCGGGAATCACCACGCCCAAAGTGGCCGCGCTCGGCCTCGCGTACAAAGGCAATGTGGACGACATCCGCGAGAGCCCGGCGATCCACGTGGTGGAGTTGCTCGAGGCGGCGGGCTTCGCCGTGAGCGTGTGCGACCCGCACGTCAAGCCCGGCGCGCATGCGCTCGAACCCATGGAGGCGTGCCTTTCGAACGCCGACTGCGTTCTGCTCCTCACGGACCACGACGAGTACCGGGCCCTCGATCCCGTCGGGGCCGGGGCGCATATGCGGATGAAATTCCTGTTTGACACGCGGAACGCGCTCGATCACGCGACGTGGGAGGCGGCCGGTTTCAGGGTGCGCGTCCTCGGCGCCGGGCGTTCCTGATTCACAAACAGTCCATGCCTCTTAACCTTTCGGGAGTGTGAACGATGTGGCACTGTGCTTTGGCGTTGGGTGTTCTGTTGTTGACCGCGTCCGCGGACCCGTCCGCGCTGCCCAAGGACGGCGTGTGGAGCGTGGTGGATTTTGGCGCGGCCGCAGGCGGGGAAAAGGACTGCACGGAAGCCTTTCAAAAGGCGCTCGACGCGGCCCATGCCGCCAACGGCGGCAGAGTCGTGGTTCCGGCCGGCCGCTACCGCTTCGACGGCACGCTGACGGTTCCGCCGAATGTCGCTCTGGCCGGAACCTTTGCGTATTCTCCCGCCCATGCAGGCATCCGCGACGAAGGCGGGGAAAAACCCGTGTACGGCAGCGTGCTCGAACCGTATGCCGGGGCCGGCAGCGAGGACGGGGCACCCTTCGTCACGTTGCAGGCCAATGCCACCCTCCAGGGATTCTGCATCCACTACCCCGCGCAGAACCCCAAGGCCGATGCGCCCACGCCCTACCCTTGGGCGGTGCGCATGCGGGGCAACAATCCCGCCGTCCTCGACGTGGAACTGCTCAATCCGTACAACGGGATCGACGCATCGGAGAACCAGCGCGCGCTGATCCGCAACATCCACGGCCAGCCGATCCACACCGGCCTCTACGTGGACACGATCTACGACATCGGCCGCATCGAGAACGTCCACTGGAACCCGTGGTGGACGATCAACACGCCGGTCTATCAGTGGCAGCTCGAGCACGGCGTGGGCTTCGTGTTCGGCCGGACCGACTGGCACTACGTGATCAACACGTTCTGCTTCGGCTACAACGTAGGTTACAAGTTCATCGAAACGAAGGCCGGCGCAACCAACGGCAATTTCCTCGGCATCGGCGCGGATGACTGCTATACATCGGTTCTTTTCGAGCAGAGCGCGCCCATGGGCATCCTGATCACGAACGGGGAGTTCGTGTCCTTCCACGGCCCGGATCCCACGATGATCCGCGTCACGGCATCGCATTCCGGCACGGTCCGCTTCAGCAATTGCGCATTCTGGGGACCGTGCAACCGCAATGCCGTTGTCGACGGCCACGGCACGGTTGGCTTCAGCGATTGCTCGTTCATGCAATGGGGCCGGAAAGTGGGCAGCGGCGAGGGCAGCGCGCCGGACGTCCCCTCGATCGATGCGCGGGGCGGTTCGATCCTCGTGCGCGGCTGCGAATTCATGGAGGACAAGCCGCAGATCCGCCTCGGCCGCGGGGTCGAACGCGCGATTATCACGGACAACCTCTTGGCGGGCAAGCAGCGGATCTCGAAGAAGCTCAAGGGCAAGGCGGTCGTCAAGCACAACGTCACCACGCCCAACACGCAATCGTGGCGCCGGGAGATGCAGCATACGCCGGGCTACCGGGCCAGCCTTTTCAAGAACCGGGATACGAAAAAAGCGAAGCCTGCGGGATGAAATAGTCCCGGCATCCAGGTGCCCCGTGGGAAGCCGCATGTCTCCGGCCAATGTCGGAGTGCGGTGCCCGAGACCCCGGCCGTGCTGTTGCGCTGCCCGAATCGGCGTTCCCCCGGCTCATGCATCGAACGTTGCGGGATTGTACAGGGCCGGTTGCTATGTTATGATTGAGCGAAGGCCCGAACAGACCGCATTCGACCCGCAGTACCGGCGGGGTGGACTTGTTTGCCCCGAAGCGTCTGAAATGCTTGCGGTTAGCCGGGGAAAATGAGGTAAAAGAAGCGCGGTATGAACACTTTTCTGAAGCAGGTCTCCTTCTGGGTGGTCCTGCTCATCCTCCTTGTGTTGGCCCTGTCGAATTTCCCAACCATGAAACGCTCACAGCGGGAGCTCTTGGAGCCCGACTTCGTCGCACAACTGGAGAAGGGCAATGTCGCCCAGGTGACGGTCAAGCCCTCGGGCGACCAGTTGAACCGGGTGATTGTAAAGTTCAAGGAGCCCGTGGACGGGCAGAAGGCGATGGAGTTCTACACGGGCCAGTTCAAGGACGAGTGGAAACAGCAGCTCCAGGCCAAGGAAGGCCAATATCGCTATGAGGTGGATAACGCGCTGTGGCAGGGGCTGTTGCTGAACGTCCTGCCGCTCATCATCATTATGGGCCTGTTCTGGTTTTTCATGTTCCGGCAGATGCAGGGCGGCAGCAATAAAGCCCTGTCTTTTGGCAAAAGCCGCGCCCGCATGGTGAATCAAAGTGATAAAACCGTCACATTCAACGACGTGGCGGGGGTGGACGAGGCGAAGGAGGAGCTGCAGGAGGTCATCGAATTCCTGAAAGATCCGAAGCGCTTCACCCGGCTGGGCGGCAAGATCCCGCGCGGGGTGTTGCTCGTGGGGCCTCCGGGCTCGGGCAAGACCTTGTTGGCGCGGGCCGTGGCGGGCGAGGCCAGTGTGCCGTTCGTCAGCATCAGCGGCTCGGATTTCGTGGAGATGTTCGTGGGCGTGGGCGCCAGCCGGGTGCGCGACCTGTTCCAGCAGGGGCACAAGCATGCGCCGTGCATCATTTTCATTGACGAAATCGACGCCGTGGGCCGTCAGCGCGGCGCGGGCCTGGGCGGCGGCCATGACGAGCGCGAGCAAACCCTGAATCAGTTGCTCGTCGAAATGGACGGATTCAACACAAACGACGGCGTAATCCTGATGGCGGCGACGAACCGTCCGGACGTTCTGGACCGGGCGCTGCTGCGTCCGGGCCGTTTCGATCGCCAGGTGGTTGTGGCGAATCCCGACATAAACGGGCGCACGGCCATTCTCGAGATCCACATCCGGAATCAGAAGGTGCCGGTGGATCCGGACGTGGAGACGCAGGTGCTGGCGCGGGGAACGCCGGGCTTCTCGGGCGCGGATCTGGCCAACATGGTGAATGAAGCGGCCTTGCTCGCGGCGCGCCGGGGCGAGGACCAGGTGACGATGCAGGACTTCGAGGACGCGAAAGACCGGGTGATCATGGGGCCGGCGCGGCGGAGCCTGGTGCTGAGTTCGAAGGAAAAACTGAATACGGCCTATCACGAGGCAGGCCATGTGCTGGTTGGCCGGCTCTTGCCGGATGCCGATCCGATTCACAAGGCGACAATTATCCCGCGCGGGCCATCGCTCGGGCTCACGAGCTTCCTGCCGGAGGAAGACCGGCACAACGCGAGCCGGAAGTGGTGCGAAGCCACGATCCGGATGAGCATGGGCGGCCGCGCCGCGGAAGAGATCATTTTCAGCGAATACACGAGTGGCTGCGCCAGCGACTTGCAGCACGCCACGCGTCTGGCCCACTCAATGGTTTGCGAGTGGGGGATGAGCGACCTGGGTCCCATTGCGTTTGGACGCAACGAGGAAGTGTTCCTGGGCCGGGATTTTGCGCGGACACGCGATTTCAGCGACGAGACCGCGTCTTCGGTGGACCGCGAGATCCACCGCATCCTCGAAGAGGCGTACCGCGACGCGAAGGATCTCCTGACGGAGAACGAAGCGATGTTGCGGGCCATCGCACAGGCCCTGTATGAGCGCGAAACGCTCGAATCGGAGGAGATCGACGACATCATCCGCCGGAACGGCGGCACTGAGTTGCTTGCGCAGCGCCCGCATGAGGAGCGGAAGTCGAAGGCTAAGGCTGTGCCGGCGCTGCCGGAGAAACCCAAGTCTGACGAGGTTAACGAGGGGCTGCCCGGTTTGCCCCCGGGACCCATTCTGCCGGACACGGCGTGAGCGTTCTTGAGCGATTAATCGGCTGAGCAGTTGGGCAATTGCAGGGGAAGGGGTGCAAGTTGCCTTCTTTCCAATGGCTTTGGGGAATGAGCAGGAAGGAAGAGACTCTTTGAATGGTTTCCGGCGTTGATATCCAAGAAATGCCGCGCCACACGCTCGTGATGGGCATTCTGAATGTGACGCCGGACTCGTTCTTCGACGGCGGGAAGATCGGGACGGTCCTCGACGCCCGGGCCTGCGCGGAAACGATGGTTCGCGACGGGGCGGACTGGATCGATGTGGGCGGGGAATCGTCGCGCCCCGGCGCGGAGCCGATCGGGCTGGAGGAGGAACTCCGGCGCGTGCTGCCGGCCCTCGAGGCGATTCGGGACTTGGGGGTTCCGCGGTCCGTGGACACGTATCGCGCGGAGACGGCGCGGCGGGCGCTTGCGCACGGCGCCGGAATGATCAACGACATTACCGCCCTGCGCGGCGACCCGGAGATGGCGGCCGTGGTGGCGGAAGCCGGTTGCCCGTGCGTCCTGATGCATATGCGGGGCAACCCGAAGACGATGCAGGATGCGCCCGGATATGCGGACGTGGTCGCGGACATCTGCGCCTTCTTCGAGGAGCGCATGGCGGCGGTGATGCGGGAGGGTGTCCGCGAGGAACAGATCTGGCTCGATCCCGGATTCGGGTTTGGGAAGACCGTGGCGCACAACCTCGAACTGCTGCGGCGGCTGCCCGAGTTCAAGCGCTTTGGCCGGCCCCTCTTGATCGGCACGTCAAACAAGTCTACGATCGGCACAGTGCTGGACGCGCCGGTGGAGGAGCGGTTGGAGGGCACGGCGGCGTCGGTGGCGATTGCGGTGTTCCAGGGCGTGGACGCAGTCCGCGTGCACAATGTGGGAGCAATGAAGCGCGTGGTCCGAATGAGCGACGCGATTCGCAATGGGAGCGCATAGAAACGATGGCGGTGCGGCTGTTTGGAACAGACGGAATTCGGGGGGTGGCCAATATCCACCCGATGACGGCGGAAATGGCCCTCAAAGTGGGGCGTGCGGCGGGCGCCTTGTTCCTGCGGGAAGATCGCCAGCACACGATTCTCATCGGCAAGGACACCCGCCGTTCCTGCTATATGATCGAAAATGCGCTGACGGCCGGGCTGTGTTCCGTGGGCATCCGCGTGCTGCTGACGGGCCCGCTGCCGACGCCCGGCGTCTCGTATATCATGCGGAGCCTGCGCTGCGACGGCGCGATCATGATTTCGGCATCGCACAACGCCTATCGCGACAACGGCATCAAGATCTTCGGCCCGGACGGCTACAAAGTTCCGGATGAAACCGAGGACGAGATCGAGCGGCTGGTCTTCTCCGAGGAACTCGAGCAGATCCGGCCGGTTGCCGAGAAGATCGGGACGGCCAAGCGCATCGACGATGCCGTCGGCCGCTACATCGAATTCGTCAAGGCGTCCTTCCCCAAGGGCATGCGCCTGGACGGCCTGCGCATTGTCGTGGATTGCTCCAACGGCGCCATGTACAAAGTCGGGCCTGACACGCTTTCGGAACTGGGCGCGGAGGTCATTCCCCTCGCCAATCGTCCGAACGGCTTGAACATCAATGATCACGTGGGCTCGGTGTATCCCGAGGAGATGCGCGCAACGGTCATTCGCGAGAAGGCCGACGTGGGCATCTCGTTCGACGGCGACGGCGACCGCGTCGTGATGGCGGACGAGGACGGCCGCCTGCTCGAAGGCAATGCGATGCTGGCCATGCTCGCCGTGGACATGCTCGAGCGGGGCATGCTGCCGAAGAACACACTCGCCACCACAATCATGGCGAATGGCGGCGTGGACAAGGCTCTGGCTCCGATGGGCGGCAAAGTGCTCCGCGCGAACGTGGGCGATCGTTACGTGGTCGAAGCGATGCGCGAGCACGGACTGACGCTCGGGGGCGAATCCTCGGGGCACATCGTCATGCTCGAACACAACACGACGGGCGATGCGATGATCGCCGCGCTGCAGTTGCTCGCGGTGATGATCCGCAAGGACATGCCGCTCTCCGTGCTGGCGGACGTGTATCAGGAAATGCCCGAGAGCCATCGCAACGTGCCGCTGAACGGCAAGGAACGGCCGTCGCAGGAACAGCTCGACGCACTCTGCCTTGAGGTGCAGGATCAACTCAACGGATCCGGGCGCGTCGTGATCCGTCCCTCGGGCACGGAACCGATCGTTCGAATCATGGTTCAGCACGAGGAAATCCGCAAGGCGGAAGCGCTCGGCAGACATCTCGCGGAACGCGTATCGCAGCTCTAGCGCGGCCGCGGCGTGCCGGCCGGGATTCAACCTGCCTGAGTACTCGATTTCCGATCAAGCTGCGCTCGCATCTTGCGCACAATTCCGCGAAGCGCTCCGTAGCTGTTCCATCACGGGACACTTGCACGCCGCAGGGGTAACGAATTCTCCCCGGAGCTGTAACTCTGGCAGCCACTGTGTGGGTGGTGATTGCTCGTGCCCGGCCGAAGCCTCTTGCCGGGGTGTTCGGCGCCGCGACGATTGCGCGGAGGAACGGCTGTGGCAGCTACTGAAGATGCGATGCTCCGAGAAACCGGCTCATTCACCGGGTTCCGGCCGCTCCTGCGGCTGCTGTATCTGAGTCTCTTTCATTCCAGAGGCACGGCGGCGCGCTTCACGCTGAAACGATTCCTGATCATGGCCGTGTTTATGCCATTCTTCCTGATGCTGCAGGCGATTCACCGCGTGGCTTTGCTGCTGGACGACCTCCTTTTTCCAGCCTATCGCCAGGTCAAAGTCTCCGAGCCGGTGTTCATCGTCGGGATTCACCGCAGCGGAACCACCTACTTCCATCATCTTCTTTCGGGGGATGCGGAGAACTTCACGTCGTTCCAGTTGTGGGAATTGCTGTTCGCGCCCGCGATAGTCGAACGCAAATGCTGGTTCGCCGTGGGCGTTGTGGACCGCGCGTTTGGCGGCTTCGGGCGCCGGCTGCTGACGGCGCTGGAAGACCGCCTGCTGCGCGATTTGCGGACAATACATCATACGGGCCTTTTCGCGCCGGAAGAGGACGAGCTGGTTCTGTTGCCGTTCCTCGCCTCCGTCTTC
>CAILVY010000127.1 GCA_903837785.1 Candidatus Hydrogenedentota bacterium | reverse complement strand
GCCGTTCAGGTCCGCCGTCGCGCATTCGAGCAGGTGCACCAGCGCCGCGTCGTCGCCCAGGAGCTCCATCAGCGGCTGCAGCGTCGGGCTGCCCGTCGTCGCCACGATCCCGTCCATCAGCGCGCAGAAGTTGAGCTCGCCTTCGCCTTCGCCCTCACCCTCGCCCTCGCCCTCGCCTTCGCCTTCGCCCTCGCCTTCGCCCTCACCTTCACCTTCGCCCTCGCCTTCAGCGACGTCGGGATGGGTGGCTGGATCAAGGACAGCCGCAAGATAGGCTTCGCGTCCCTGTGCCGCAAATCCGTCGTATTCCTGTTTATTCGTATAGCCGTCGCCGTCCGCATCCCCGTTCAAGCCGAGGTAATCGGGCAGCAAGATATAGTCTGCAAGGTTGGGCGTGGTCACATGCGTCACTTCGGGCGGGAACTCGTCGACCGCGGCCAGCGCGGTGAGCAGGAGCACCGGCAGCGCGCGGGACTGTTCATCGCCGAGCATCATCATGCCGGCGAGGAAGGTATCGACACCCGGCAGGACCAGGCGCAAGAGGCCGTCGGGGCCGCCGCAATTGGTCTGCATATGGGGGTAGTTGTTGTCCCAGGCGGCCTGGACCATGGCGTGCGTCACGCCGCCGGTAGCGCTCAGGTCAAGGGTCGCGTCGTCCAGGCAGGCCTTGACGACGGCGAACTCGAAACTGTCCAGCAGAGTGTTGCCATTAATCACGATCGGATCGATGCTCGAGATGCCGCCATTGGCATCGCAGTAAGCGGGGTCAAAGCTGAAATCGCCGAGAAACTCGCCGTAGGGCGCGGTGGCGATGGCGAAGAACCGGAGCGCCGAGTCGAAATCGTCGGCCGCAGGCGGCTGCGGATCGTCGAAGAACATCTCCGCGTTGACGGCGTATTCGCCGGACAAGTCGCCTGAGAGCGGATTGCTGTTCACATCCAGAATCGTCCCGTCATCGAGGACCGTCAGCGTCACGGCGCCGGTGGTGCCGGCGATATCGACGGTTACCGTGTAGACGGCACCGGAGCCCGAAACCTCCACGACAGAGGGCGTGCCACTCTCCGCCTCGGCGCTGAAGTCGGTGACATCGACGCCCGTAACGGGTTCGCTGAACGTCACCTGAAACTGGGCCTGGGCGGTCTTGCGCGCCAGGGGCAGGATCTCGACCACGGTGGGATAGCCGAGCCAGGTGCCCACGAATTCCTGGATGCAGTTGCGGATCAGGATGGCATAGCCTTCCTGCGTGAGGTGAATGTCCTGATCGATCAGGGACTCGAGCGGGCCGTTGTAGTCGGGATTGCCGCCCGGCCACGGATCGTAATCGGGGTAGCCCCCGGGAAGGGGAACCGTGTGCGGCGCGTAGGGCGGCATGCCGTTCGTGGGCGACGCGTCGCCGTATGTCCATTGCATCAGGCCGAAATTGTGCACGTAGTGGACGCGGCCGGCATACTTCGGCTGTGCGGCCATGTTTCGTTTGGCCAGCTCCATGCCGACAAAGGCGTCATTGAGCTGGCGCGTGGTGGCGCCGTCCTTCTCGTGGTCCGCGTAGTCGTAGCCGCAGATCACCACGCGCAGGTTCGGGCGCACGGCCAGCACGGTGTCGATCACCGCTTCGATATTCGCGATGATGCTGTCCAGCAGGGCCTGCACCTCTTCGGGGGTTTGCCACGGGTGCCAGCCGCTGCTCCAGAGGACATCATTGCCCCCCAGGCTGATGTGCACGACGTCGATCGTGGGATAGCGGTCGAGTTCGCTGGAAATCGTGGCCAGCATCGCTGGGTTGTTCAATTCGCTGGAGCGTCCGCCCATGATGGCGGTCTTGTAACCAACCTGCCGGAAGTTCTCCAGGCCGGCGAATTCGGGCAGGTCGTTGTCGTAGGACTTGAAGACCTGAACGAACCCCGCCCAACTATCCCCGATGAGCAGCACGCGGGGGATCTTGGTCAGGTCGGCCGCGAAGGCCGCGTTCCCGAAGATCATGCACGCCGCGATTAGCGCCACGCCCGCACATACCAGACTCCCTACACCACGCCTCATGATCACACTCTCCCTTGGTTACACCCCGAAAAACGGCCCGACCTGAACAGCGTTCGTCGAGCCCGGTTTCCTGTCCGCGAAAGGCCGATCCAATGGCAGACATTTAATTATACGGCAAGCGACAGAGTGCGAGCCACTTCGAATACTGCGAAAACACTGCCTTGCCTTGAGATCGACCCTGCAAAGCCGGGAAGGCGGGGGGCGCTTTTACCGGACTTTTACACTTCTTTTTCGCAGTGGTGACCCGCTGCCGCGGGATTCGGGCTACCCTGAGACAGAAGCTTGCTGATAGGATCAACCATGAAAGGGTAGCGTCATGAACGCACTGAAGAACCTGCGAGGCATGGGGCCGCTGTGCCTGTTGCTGGCGCTCATTGCCTGGAGCGCCTCTGCCGAGGATGTGAAGGTGGACGTGGCCGTGGATACGCCCGCGGTGCTGGCGAAGGGCAAACCGGTCGTGCATCTGCGCGTGGCGCTCACCGGGGGGGATATTCGGGCGGGGAACACCCGGCCCCCGGTGAATGTCTGCCTGGTGATCGACAAGTCGGGCTCGATGACGGGGGCGAAGCTCGAGAAGGCCAAGATGTCCGCGCTGATGGCGCTGGAACGCCTCAGCGGGGAGGACATCGTGTCCGTGGTGGCCTATAGCAGCGCCGTGAACGTGCTCGTGCCGGCGACGCGCGCGTCGGACCGGGCATTCATCGTCAATGCGATCAACAGCATTCAGCCGGACGGCTCGACGGCCCTTTTCGCGGGGGTGAGCAAGGGCGCCGAGGAATTGCGCAAATTCCTGGACAAGAACCGGGTGAACCGCATCGTGTTGCTGTCCGACGGCATCGCGAATGTCGGGCCGAGTTCGCCCGGCGATTTGGGCGCCTTGGGCGCTTCGCTCAGCCGCGAGGGCATGGTCGTCACCACGATTGGCTACGGCCTGGATTACAATGAGGACCTGATGGTGCGTCTGGCGCAGGCCAGCGACGGCAACCACATGTTTGCGGAAGGGCCGGAGGATGTGGAGAAGGCCTTTCAGAAGGAGTTTGGAGACGTGCTGACAGTGGTGGCGCAGGAAATCCGCATCCAAGTCAATTGCGCGAGCGACGTGCGGCCCGTGCGCATGCTGGGCCGCGAGGCCGAGATCTCGAACAACAGCGTGACGGCGAACATCAGCCAGCTCTATGCCGGTCAAACCAAGTACATTCTCCTGGAGACGGAATTGCCCGAAGGAGGCGCGGGGGGCGCCCGGCAGATTGCATCGGTCAACATTTCGTTTGTGAACATGTTGTCGCACAGCAGCGAGAACCGGACCCTGCTCGCCGGTCCTGTGGAGTATGTCGATTCCGAAGCGACCGTGGAGGCGAGGACCAACCGCGAGGTGGCGATCAGTGTTGCCCGGCAAATCGGCAATGAGAACACGGTCAAGGCCGCGGAGCTTGTGGACCGGGGCGGCAGCATGCTGGGTGTGCCGCGGTTTGTCGACAACGCCTCAGAGTTGAGCCGAAAAGCCGCGCAGTTGAATAGCCCGGAATTGGCGGAAGACGCCCGGAAGAACGCGGCGTTCGCCCATTCCGATTTGGACAACAACTGGAAGAAGGAACGCAAATCGCTGCGGGAGATGCAGCAAAGCATCAAGCAACAACAGAAACAATAGGCATCTGTCCGGTGTGAAGAAACGACTGCTCATTATCTACGTGGTTATCGTGGTGGCGCCCCTGGCCTTGCTCGGCGGGCTGGGGGCGCGTCTCGCGCATGATGAACGCGCGGTGGTGCAGCAGCGTTTTCAGGCCCTGTTGCAGGATCGCCTGCGGGAGACCGCCGCGGTGATCCGTCAGGTGATGGAAGACCGCGAGCGCGCATTTCTGAACCTGCCCGCATTCATGACGGCGGATCCGGTGGCCCTGGATGAAATGTCCCGGCAGTCGCCGCTGGTTCGTCAATACTTCCGGTTGAACGGGGAGAATCGGTTGGCATATCCCGCACCGAGCGCGCCGCGCAACGAACGGGAGGGGGCCTTCCTGACGCGGACAGCGGCCATTTGGCAGAAGGGCGAGGTGCCGTCCGCGGCGAACGACGGCGCGAATGCGGCCAAGGCCGCCTCGAACAAGAGCTATCTTCAGCGCGGCTGGCATGCCTGGACGTCCGCCGACGGACTTGGCCTCATCTTCTGGTGGCGCACGGAGTCCGGGCTCGTCTGCGGTGCGGAACTCGATTCCGTGCGCTTGCTGGCCGACATCATCGCGAAGTTGCCCGCGACCTCGGAGGGATCCTCCAGAGACGCGCGCATTGCCCTCATGAGCGAAAAGGGAAGCACGCTCTATCAGTGGGGCGCCTATGAACCGGACGCGCAGGAAGCACCGCAGGCCCGGCGCGCCCTCGATCCGCCGCTGGCGGCGTGGACGCTCGCGTATTACGCGCCGGCCACGGCCGTGGTGGCCGCAGGGACCGGGAGCATGTTCACGCTGCTGCTCAGCCTGCTTGCCTTGGGGATTGCACTCGCGGCGCTGGCAGCCTATTTCTATCGGGAGAACACGCGGGAACTGCGCGAGGCGTCGCAGCGGGTGACTTTCGTGAATCAGGTTTCGCACGAACTGAAGACGCCGCTGACGAGCATCCGGATGTATGCGGAGCTGCTCGAGACGGCCCTCGACGACTGCGACGAGAAGCCACGAGGCTATCTCAAGGTGATTGTGGAGGAAAGCCAGCGTCTCAGCCGCCTGATCGAGAATGTCCTCACTTTCAGCCGGAAACGCCGGAACGGATTGAAGCTCCACCTGGCCATGGGCCGGATGGATGAGGCGCTGTGGGAGATTGTCGAGCAGCATCGTGAAGCCTTGTCCGCCAAGGGCCTGCAGATCTCGTTTGCGGGCGGCGCGGACCGGTGCGTGCGTTTTGATCGTGACGTGATCAAGCAGATCGTCGGCAACCTCCTGAGCAACACGGAGAAATACGCGCGCGGCGGAACGCGGGTGGACATTGCGAGTGAACAGCAGCCCGGCAGGATCGTGATTACAGTGGCGGATGACGGGCCCGGCGTTTCGCTCCGGGATCGAGAGCGCGTCTTCGAGCCGTTCTATCGCGTCTCGAATGCGTTGACGGACGGCGTGTCGGGTGCGGGCATCGGCCTGGCCATTGCGCGCAGCCTCGCGGAATTGCATGGGGGGTCGCTGTCACTGATTCCGTCGGAACAGGGCGCTTCCTTTCGGCTGGAAATCCGCGCAGAAGAGGGAGAGGACGCATGAAGGTGCTGGTTGCCGAAGATGACGGGCCGATTCGCGAAGGGCTTGTCGAGGTGCTGGAGCAAGAGGGCTATCGTCCGATTGCCGCGCGCGACGGCACGGAGGCGCTGGCGCTCTTCGAGCAGCACGCGCCCGGCTTCGTCTGCCTCGATATCATGATGCCGGGCGTGAACGGCTATGATGTGTGCCGCGCGATTCGCGCAAAGAACGCGCTCGTGCCGATCATCTTCATCAGCGCGAAGTCGGAGGAAATCGATCGGGTGGTCGGCCTGGAACTGGGCGCGGACGATTTCATCCTGAAGCCGTTCGGCGTTCGCGAGGTGATTGCTCGCATCCGGGCAGTCACCCGCCGGGTCTGGGCGGCGCAGGCCCGGCCGGAGGCTCGGGAACGTTTTGCCCTGGGCGATCTCGAGGTGATTCCGTCGGAACTGCGCGCGCGGCGGGGGGATCAGGCGATGGACCTCAGCCTCCGCGAGGTCAAGATCCTCGAACTGCTCCACGCGAACCGCGGCAAAGTGGTCACGCGCGACATGTTCTTCGACTCCTGCTGGGGCTATGACTTCATGCCGAACAGCCGCACGCTGGATCAGCACATCTCGCAACTGCGCAAGCGCATCGAGCGGGATCCCAAGGCGCCGGAGATCATTCGGACGGTTCACGGCGCCGGCTATCGCTTCGAAGGCTGAGGGGACTACTTTCCTTCGGGCTTCACGACGCGGATGCCGAAACAGCCGCCCGCCATGTTGCCGGGATGCGCCTGGAACGTCACCCGAAGCTTCTCCTTCCCCTTCGTCAAGGATTCGGGAAGCGGATACTCGACCTCAAAGAAGGCATCGGGCTTGTTATTGTTCAGGTTCTGCGTGGCGATCTTGCTGCCGTCCACGAGGAGGTCGAAAGTGCGCGGGCCGTTGTCGCTGCCCCAATACGTGCACAGCAGGGACGCGGGCTGATCCGGCAGGACTTTCATCGTGAAGGAGAAGGAGCCGCCGTCCGCCGCATCGCGCCATTTCCGGTTGAGGTGGACGCCGTTTCGCGAGTTGACGCCATCGAAGGCATGATCGCGCTCGGGCTGCATTTCGCCCGGTTGCACGAAGTCTATCGTGCGCGCTTCGAGCGCACGCACGCGTTCCTGTTCCGCGCGATATTCCGCCTGCTTCTGCTCCCACTGCGCTTCGCTGAAGAGATCCCAGTAGACGATGTGCCGCTGATGATGCATCTGATAGAAGGGAATCAGCGGCACGTCGTTGGGACGGCCCACGCCCGCGGTCACAAATGCGAGCGCCTGCTCCGGGACCGGCTTCAGCCACGCGGCGCAATCCCGATTCTCCGTGACGAGCGCGGGAACCTGCGCCGCCGGTTCTTCGCCTTTGCCCATGCCGCCCGCCAATACGAGCGGGCCATACATCAATGCGGACCGGTTCGGGTCATCCGGCATGGGCTCCAGGCGCAGGCCCATCGGCAACGCGATCTCCACCGCATCGCCGTCGCGCCAGGTCCGTTGAACTGTCGCGAAGCTGGACGGCGCCGCCGGAACGTCCTGCTTCACTCCGTTGATGGAAGCAGAGAAGCCCGAGACCGCCCAATACGGGCGCCGGACGCAGAGCGTGAATTCCACGGGATTCGCACAGTTCACGACAAGCCGCGTCTTCGCCTCTTCGGGGAAACTTGTCTCCTGGCGCAAGACGATGCCCTTGTCTTTCCAATGCAGTTCCGAGGCGATGAACAGATTCACATAGAGCTTCTGCGCATCGTGAAAGTAAATGGCCTCGCCGTATTGCGCGTGGTTCTCCATGCCCGTGCCCACGCAGCACGAGAACGTGTCGAATTGGCCTTGATACTGCTTCGAGGTGCCGGACAACAGCGACATGTAGTACGTCACCCGGCCGGTCTCCGGATCCTGCGACCCCAGAATGTGATTGAAGAGGGCGCGTTCGTAGAAGTCGGCATATTCCGCCGCGGGCTGCCACGTGAAGAGGTGTTTCGTGAGTTTCAGCATGTTGTACACGTTGCAGGTTTCGGTCGTGTTCGGGCTGAGCCGTTTGGAAAGCTGGCGCGGCGGCCCGAAATGCTCGCCGTCGCTGTGGCCGCCCGTCGCGTAGCTGTGGTTTCGCGTGACCGTCTCCCAGAAGAACGCGGCCGCCGTCTGGAAATAGGGATCACCGGTGAGTTCGTATTCCCGGGCGCAGCCGATCATCTTGGGGATCTGGGTGTTCGCGTGCAGGCCGTTCAGGCAATCCTCGCGGCGTGCGAGCGGGTCGAGCACCGCCTTGTGCGTGAAACGATTGGCGAGTTCGAGGTACCTGGCGTCTCCGGTCACGCCGTAGAGGTCGCAGGCGACTTCCTTCATGCCGCCCTGTTCGCATCGCAGCATCGTCTGAATCTGTTCGGCGCTGAGCGTGTCCGTGGTGCGCAACGCCCAGTCCGACAGGCGAATCCAAACCGCGCGCGCCGTCTCGTCTTCGCAGCAAACATACGCGTCACGCAGGCCGGCGAGCACTTTGTGCATCGTGTACCACGGGACCCAGCCCCCGTTCAGATCGAATCCCTTCGAGGTGATTTGGCCGCGCGACACCTCGTCGAAGATGCGTTTGCCTTCCGGGATGGCGGCCACGTAGCCGTTGCCGTTGGCCTGCTGGCATGCCTCGAGTTCCCGGACGATGTAGTGAACGCGCTCGCGGAAGCGCGCATCGCCGTTCGCGCGGTACATCTTCGAGCAGGCCGACAGATAATGCCCGAGGCAATGGCCCGCCACGCCCTGCGACTCCCACCCGCCGTAACGTTCCGCCTTCGGCTTCAGGCCGGCGTCTGCACGAAAGCCCGCGAGCAAGCGGTCGGGTTCAAGCTTGAGCAGATACGCGGCATCGCGCTCCATCGCCTGTTTGAAGGGCCCGTCCAGCAGGCGCACCTCTTCCAGCTCGAAGGGCTCCTCCTGGAGCGCGATGGGGGCTGCCGCCGCCGTGTGCGGACTCAGCGCCCATGCCAGAAGCATCGGCACGGCCAAGAGCGAGGCATGTGTCTTCAAGGATCGAGTTCTCCTTTGTTCTCAGGGCACTAGCGGGTTTCGGGCGGTGGCGGTGTCTTCAGCCACGCCACGTTGAATGCATAATGCTGTTTGCTCGAAATCAACTGGATGACGCCGTCCGGCGTCTGGCAAACCGAGAAGTAGCCGCGCGGCTCGGCCGTGTTGGGCCCGAGCAGGAAGTTGTCTGTGTTGCCGCCGCCGTCCATCTTGCGTGCGGGCTGGCCGTCCGTGATGAGCCGCTGCACCGGCCACGTCTCGCCTTCGTCGTAGGACAGCGCGCCGAAGAGGCCGGACATCTTGCGCTCCTTGCCGGCGCCGTCGCGCACAGTGAACTCGCGGACGAAAGACGACAGGAAGATCGGGCCTTCCGCAAGGCGCAGCAGCGTCAGGCGCTGTCCGCCGCCGATGGGCGGAAAAGCGCTGGCGCTATAGGTCCAGGTCACTCCGCCATCGCTGGAAATGCTCTTGGGCATGTGCCCGCCGATGGCGTCATTGCGGCCCAGCGCCATGATGCGGCCGTCGGCGAGTTCGACAATCGCCGCGTGGATGCCGGCGATCCAGGCGCCGGTCGCGCCCGCCTCGAATCGCGGCTGCGGCTTGCCTTCGCCGGGGTCAGACCACGTCTGCCCGTTGTCGCGGCTGATGAGCACCGCGGTGCCGCCCTTGCCGCCCGTGACCGCGTCGCACGGGAGCATGAGTGCGCCTGTGCGCGTGCGGATCACCGATTCCACGGGCATGTGGTGCAGGTTGTGTTCGGGCATGATGATGCGCGCCGTGGACCATGTGGCCCCGCTGTCCTTCGAGGTGCGGAGAATCGTCGCAAGGCTGCCCCAGGTCGCGGCCGCGGACACGCCGTTGAAGTGCCAGATCGTGCCCGTGTCATCGAGATACAGCGCGGACGCGTGGTCGTTGCGGTCGGGCGTGTCCCAGAAGGGCACGGCGGGTTCCCATTCTTCCTGGCCGTGGCGCAGGCGGCTGCACGCAATGCCCAACTCGCGGCCCGGTTCATTGTTGCAGCTATACCAGATGGCGAAGAGATCGCCGTTCGGGCACGGCACGATGGCCGGACAGTGGTTGTGCTCGGAGAAGAGCGGGCCGTTCGAGTTCGGGGCGATCTTCACGTACTCGCGCGGACCCTTGAAATAGGGCTTGGCGGGGTCGGGGCCTTTCGCCAGATCCGGGGGAATGTCCTGCCGCACGTCCTGATGAAATCGCACGGAAGGCAGCGGCTTCGTAGCGGGCATCGGCCCCATCGCCACGCGGAAGCCGATCACCCAGCTCTTGTCCTCGGGCAGGGCGCCGAGCCGGTTCGCCGAGCGCAGGAAAGGCAGCTCCGTCGAGTGCGCGCCGCCGCGCGTGACCCGGAAATCGCCCTCCGCGCGGCCCACGGGATCCGTCTGATCGCCCGGCGCATAGGGCCCGTACCAGTCCGAGCACCACTCTTCGACGTTCCCGTGCATGTCGAAGAGGCCCCAGGGGTTCGCGGGCGTCTGCGCGATGGCCAGCGTGGCCACGCCGTCCTTCTCCCGCTCGGGATCCGGAAACCAGCACTCCTTCGCGTTCTTCTCGAACACGGCCGGCAGCGTGTCGCCCGTGGCATAGGCCGTGGTGGTTCCGGCGCGGCAGGCATATTCCCATTCCGCCTCCGTGGGCAGGCGATAGGGCTTCTTCTCCTTCGTAGCGAGCCACTCGCAGAAGCGCGCCGCGTCCTGCCAGCTCACAAAGACCACCGCCTCATCGTCGCCCGTCGAAAAACCCAGCTTGCCCCGCAGCTTCTTGTGTTCCGGGTCGAATTGCTCGTACTGCGCGTTGGTCACCTCCGTCGCGCCGAGATGAAACGCCTGTGAAATTGTCACCGCATGCGCCGGCCGCTCATCGAAGTCCCCGCCCGCATCGCTGCCCATCTGAAACTGCCCCGGCGCGATGCGCAGCATCTCCATGCCGAGGCTGTTCGTGAAACGGGCCTCCTCCGCGCACGCCAGCGCAGAGACCCCGAGAACAAGCAGAACATATGTCCAGCGAGACATGATGCGTTTCCTCTCCGTGTTGTGGGCACCGGCCTGTGCCAATCCTCCAGAGGGAAAGCATACAGAAACCCGGCGGGTCCGTGCACACGCGGCCGGCATCCGTCCGGTGCGTGAATCGACTCGCGCGCGAGGACCCTGGACGTTACGGACACTACGGACCGCCGGGGCTCAGGCGGCGGGGCAGATGCCCCGCATCAGGAATCCGGCCGATCCATTACTTCCCCGCAAACTCGTATGCGCCCATGTCGTAACCCGCGCCCTGCGGCCGCAACACGCCCAGGATGTCCGTTTCCGGCGCACCCACGTCCGTCCCCGCGTCAATGCACGGCGAACCCGCCTGCAAGCGCAAATCGCCATTCACGGCATCGACAAACAGCGGATCCGCGTCAATGTTGCCCTCGCCAACGTAGCCGTTCCAAATGCCTGAAAAGGACACCTCGGTTGTCGAGTTGCTGTTATAAATCTCGACTCCGGATGGTGCGTCGCCATCTCGCCACATCACGCAATTTGTCACGGTCGCCGAAGAGTAGAGGCTGTACATGCCCCCACCCTTGAAGTCTGCGGAATTCATGAAGAAGGTGCAGTTTATCAGTGTCCCAACAGACTCTGCGCAATTGTACATTCCGCCGCCATCACCAGATTTGTTGCCGGACAGGACACAGTTTAACA
This sequence comes from Candidatus Hydrogenedentota bacterium, assembly GCA_903837785.1. Lineage (GTDB taxonomy): Bacteria > Hydrogenedentota > Hydrogenedentia > Hydrogenedentales > CAILVY01 > CAILVY01. The sequence goes on along the minus strand of CAILVY010000127.1, from coordinate 27,025 downwards.
GCAGCGGTGAGGCCCGGTGACAGTAAATGGCTCCGCCACCGCTGACCGCCGCATTCCCCCAGAAGCTGCAGCCCAGAATCGCGGGAGATGACAGGTCGTAGAATACGGCCCCCCCTTGGCTGGCTGAGTTTGCATGAAAAGCGCAAGCGGTTAACGTCGATGCGGAATCCGAATCACATATGCCGCCCCCGCCGAAGCTGGCAGAATTCCCGTTGAAGGTACAAGCCGTCAGAATTGAAGGTCCAATCGAACTGAATAGGCCGCCGCCGTAACGTGCGGTATTTTCGGAAAAAGTGCAGTTGCTCAAGTTGAAGAAGGGGGCGTTCAGGCCGCCGCCATTCTGGAAAGCGGTGTTCGCGAAGAAGTTGCAGTCGATAAGCCTCGTATCGCTGCCAATGGAATACACTCCCCCGCCGTCGCTGAGTCTCGCAGTGTTTTCCGTGAATACGGAATTCATGATGGTAAAGTGGAACCCTTCGGTGAAGATACCGCCGCCATCTACGTTTGCGTAGTTGCCAGAAAAGACACAATTGGCGACAGTCACCTGGTCGGCAGAGTTGAACATCCCGCCACCAGAATTGGACTTGCCGTTTTGAACCACGAATCCGTCCAGGAGCGCGGACGGCGCCCCAATGACACAGCACCTTCTTCTACCACCGTCAATAATCGTGGGACGCTTACTCCAGTCCCGGCTGTCTCTCACACCCTCCGTTCCGGCGAAACCGCCATAGAGGCGAACGCGCTCGCGCATGTGGATGGTTTGGCCGCTATAAGCTCCCTCCGCGACCCAGACCTCTCCATCGTTGTTGCTGGCGGCGGCTTCCACGGCCTCTTGGATAGAGCCGAAGGCGTCGCCCCAGGTCTTTCCATGGACTCCCATGCCCCCGGGCTTGACATGCCAGATACAGTCACCGGGAACGAAGCCGTCTTCTCCCAAACTGTCGGGGACGTAGCGGCAACCGTTAAACAGTTGGGTCAAACGCAGGAGTTCGGAAAGGCTGATGACCCAGTCTGGCGCCCCGTCGTAGTCGCTGTTGTGTGGGGTGCAGGCCTGACTGCCCGCGCCGGGGTCATAGCCGTCTTCAGTGCCGGCCTCACAGTGATACCCCGCACTGTTAAAGAACTGGATCACCCGCAGCAGTTCGCTCACTTCGACGCGGTAATCCCCGTTCTGATCGGCGGAATGGGGCTGCGCCGAGGCGGACGCGCCCTCGAACAGCGCCAACACGAGAAACGGAACAACACACCACACTGCACGCGAACCGAAAAAGCACCTCATACTGCACCCTGCCCTTCCACCCCGCGTCCGGGGACCCAAGACCTTGACCCCGCATTCTGCAGTTTACGTGCAGATGTTTCATTTTTATCACACATGGGCGTAGAACACAATAGGAAAGTGGCCGGTGGCGGGATAGAGGGCGTGTGGTCCGGCAGTGGACATATACACGAGCACCCCGGTGCTGCGCATCACCGGAGATCCGAACGAGGCTCGTCTACAGGCCGATTCTCGGCTCGAAGAAGCGGTGGAGCACCGCGTGGTGGGTGAGGTCGCGGTGGAGGGGGGTGATGCTGATCTTCTTGTTTTCGATGGCCTCAAAGTCCGTGCCGGACTCGATGACGTGGTCCGGCTCGGCGCCGCCGATCCAATAGTAGGTCCCGCCGCGGGGGTCTTCCCGGCGCACAATCTCGTCCTGGTAGTTCCGGCGGCCCATGCGGGTAATCTCGACCCCCTGCAAGGCCTCGTAGGGAATATCCGGAAGGTTGACGTTCAGGGCGGTGTCCTCGGGCAGGCCGTGCTCGAGGATGTAGCGCCCGAGTTTCGGGGCAAAGCGGGCGGCCGCCTCGAGATGCTGGGGGCGATGGCTGGTGTTCGAGATGGCGAAGGACGGCACCCCGAGCAGCATGCCCTCAAAGGCCCCCGCCACGGTCCCCGAATACGTTACATCGTCGCCCAGATTGGCTCCGGTATTGATTCCCGACACCACCAAATCGGGCCGGCGGCCTATCAGCGATCGCACCGCCAGCATGACGCAGTCCGTGGGCGTGCCATCCACCATGAACCAGTGATCCTTGAGCCGGGACACCCGCAACGGCTTGTGCAGGGAAACCCCATGGCCCACGGCGCTCTGCTGGCGGTCCGGCGCGAAGACATAGACTTCCCCCAGGTCCATCATGGCGTTCGCGAGCAAGGCCAAGCCCGGCGCGTTAATACCGTCGTCATTCGTCACCAGGATCAGCGGGGATGTCATGTTTTCCATTCTCGTTGGTAGGATGTGCGGCGGCAGTCTAACACAGCGGCGTGGAGAGCGTCCAACCGGCACCCTTGCCCCGCTTCCCCCCCCTTGGCGCCATTCCTTAACCCACAAAATTTTTAGTTGACTTAATGATTTTGTGTAGATATAATTCATCAGGCTAATCAATAGCCCCAGGAAGGACTCGCAGGAACATCATGGCAATGCTGGCCGCCGAAAGCACCGGAAACGTCTGGGGACAGGCCCGCATGATCCAGGCGGCCGAGTTGTTGCTCCGTCGGCGCTTGACGGCCCAGCACGCCGCCCAGGCCACCCGCGGCAATGGGCATCCTGGCTGCGAGGAGCTGAGCCTGCAGCAGATGCATGCGCTGATGGTGATTCGCCATGGTGAACCCATGACTATCAAGGACTTGGCTGAATCGCTGGGGGTGTCCGCGCCGTCGGCGTCGGTGACGGTGGATCGGCTGGTGGACGCGGGCCTGGTGACGCGGGAACACAGCCGGGTGGATCGGCGCGAGGTGGAGGTGCGGGTGGCGCCCGCGGTGGCGGAGCAGATGGAGCAGCTCGAGCGGCGGGTGCTGCAGTCGCTGGTCGAGGTCCTGGAGAAGATCGGCCCGGAATACGCCCAGATGTGGTGCGGCGTGTCGGAGCAACTCCTGCGGACGCTTGAGCGCCGGGGGGACGCGGCATGAATTTCGTGGCCATCAAGATGCTCATGGGCGACCGGGCGAAATACCTCGGCATCGTCACCGGACTGACCTTCGCCTCCCTGCTCATCACGCAGCAGGCGGCGATTTTTGTGGGCGTGATGCAGCGCACGTACGGGTTGATCACCGACATCGGCCAGCCGGACATCTGGGTGATGGATCCGCGCGTCCAGTATGTGGACGACCCGAAGCCGGTGAACACGACCGAACTTTATCGCGTGCGCGGGATTCCTGGGGTCGAGTGGGCCGTGCCGATGTTCCGCAACATGATCCGCGCGCGCCTGCGGACGGGCGCGTTTCAGCAGTGTCTCGTGGTCGGGATTGACGATGCCACGCTGGTCGGGGGTCCGGCGCAAATGACGGAGGGTCGGCTTGCGGATTTGCGGCGCAACGAAGGGGTGATCATCAACGTGGCGGGGGCCACGACGCGTTTGGCCACGCCCGGCCCCGACGGGAAGTCCGTTCCCCTGAGAGTCGGGGATTCGCTCGAGATCAATGATCACCGCGCCATCGTGGTGGGCCTGTGCGAGACGACGCGGACCTTCCAGTCCCAACCCGTGGTCTACACGACGTTTTCGCGTGCCATGAGCTTCGCGCCGTTCGAACGGAAGCTCATGAATTACGTCCTCGTCAAGGCGCAGCCCGGGGTGGATCAACTGGAATTGTGCCGCCGGATCCGGGAGCACACGGACCTTTCCGCGTACACCCGGGACGAGTTCAAGTGGATCTCGATGGTTTATTACCTCAAGTACACGGGCATCCCGCTGAATTTCGGCATTGCCGTCGTGCTCGGATTCATTGTCGGCGCGGCCATCGCCGGACAGACTTTTCACAACTTCACCCAGGACAATCTCCGCTATTTCGGCGCGCTCAAGGCGATGGGCGCCACCACGGGCATGCTCCTGCGCATGATTCTGCTGCAATCGCTGACGGTCGGCGCCATCGGTTATGGGCTTGGCGTCGGCGCCGCGTCGGTCATCGGCGCGCTGGCCAAAGACACGGAATTGTCCTTCTTCATGCCGTGGCAATTGCTGCTGATAAGTGCGGGCACCGTCTTGCTCATCTGCATGTTCGCCGCGACGATCAGCATGGTTAAAGTCATCCGGCTCGAGCCGGCCATCGTGTTCAAGAGCTGACCTGCATGGGAAACAACGGCAACATCGCGATCCGCTGCCAGGGCGTCACGAAGACCTACGGGTCCGGCGACGCCGCCGTGCGCGCGCTGCGCGGCATCGACCTCGAAGTGCAGGCGGGCGAATTAATGATGCTCGTGGGGCCGTCCGGCTGCGGAAAGACGACGCTCATCTCGGTCATTGCCGGGATTCTGGACCACGACGGCGGCGACTGCCATGTCTTCGACAACGATTTCACCGCGATGGGCGCGCGGGAGCGCGTGCAGTACCGGGGGAAGAACATCGGCTTCGTCTTCCAGGCGTTCAACCTGCTGCCGCCCCTGACCGCCGCCGAGAACGTGGCGGTGCCCCTGCTCGTGAACGGGGTGAAGCGGCGGGCGGCACTGGATCGTGCGCGCGAGTGCCTGGACCGCGTCGGCTTGAAGGGCCGCGAGCATTCGCTACCCGCGCAGCTATCCGGCGGGCAGCAACAGCGCGTGGCCATTGCGCGCGCGCTGGTGCACGAACCGAAGTTGATTGTGTGCGACGAGCCGACGAGCGCGCTCGACCACAGCACGGGCCACAAAGTGATGGAACTGCTGCGGGACGTGGCCGTGGGCCGGGATCGGGCTCTGGTGATCGTCACGCATGACGCGCGCATCTTCGAATTTGCGGACCGCATCGCCAAGATGGACGACGGACACATCGAGAAAGTGGTGGATTCCCACGCCGAATTATAGGAGCGACCCATGATTCGCAGATACATGCTTCCCATGCTGGCCCTGGCCGGGTTTGGCTTCGGGGTTTACACCGTGATTGCCGGCCAGCGGGAGGTGCCGGTCTCCAAGCCGATCGCCCAGCCCGCCAAAGCGCCCTTCGAGAACTTCGTCGCCGGTTCCGGGCTCATCGAAGCGAGTTCCGAGAACATCATGGTGGGCGCCGTGGTCCCCGGCGTGGTGATGGAAGTGCTCGTGACCGTGGGCAGCCGCGTGCATCAGGGCGATCCCCTCTTCAAGCTCGATGACCGCCAGTTGCAGGGAGAACTCGCGGTGAAGCAGACCGCGCTCAAGGTTGCGCGCGAACAGTTGACGCGCATGAAGAGCCTGCCGCGCCCCGAGGATATCCCCGCCGCCGAGGCCCGCGTGCGCGAGGCCGAAGCCTCGCTCGCGGACATGAAAAACCAGTTGCAGATGCGGCAGAGCGTCACGGACAAGCGCGCGATCAGCGAGCAGGAACTGCGGCAGGCCGGTTTCGCCGTGGACGCGGGAGAAGCGAAGCTGGGCGAGGCAAAGTCACAGCTTGCACTGCTCAAAGCCGGCGCGTGGAAAGCGGACGTCGCCGTGTCGGAGGCGCAAGTCGCCTCGGCCGAGGCGCAGATGGCCGCGGTGCAAACGGAGATTGACCGCCTGGTCGTGCGCGCGCCCATCGACGGCGAGGTGCTTCAGGTGAAGATCCGCGCGGGAGAATATGCCCAGGTCGGGCCGCTCTCCACACCCCTCATGCTGTTGGGCAACGTGGACACCCTGCACATCCGCGTGGACGTGGACGAAAACGATGCGTGGCGCGTGCAGTCGGGCAAGAGCGCCGTGGCGTTCGCGCGCGGCAACCGCGACATTCAGACCGCGCTCGAATTCGTGCGCTTTGAGCCCTACGTCGTCCCCAAGAAATCGCTCACGGGCGACAGCGGCGAGCGCGTCGACACGCGGGTGCTCCAGGTGGTCTACCGCTTCACGCGCGGCGAATTGCCGCTGTATGTCGGGCAGCAGATGGACGTGTTTATCGACGCGTTGCCGCTCAAGATAGACACGGAATCCACGGTCGCGCGGAAGGGCGCCTGAGATGAAGGCATTGCATTGCGTCTGGGTGCTGGCGCTCCTGGCGGGCTGCGCCGTCGGCCCGCATTACCGCACGCCGAAAACCGCCGCGCCCGATCAGTGGGGCGAAACCCTGAAGGGCGGTGCCGCGGCCAAGCCCGTTGAACTTGCGCAGTGGTGGACTCTCTTCAAGGATCCCACCCTCGATTCGCTCATCGAGCGCGCGGTCGTTTCGAACCTCGACCTCCGCATCGCCGAAGCGCGCGTTCGCGAGGCGCGCGCCGCGCGCGGCTACAGCCTGGCCGATTTCCTGCCGTTGGGCGCGGCCTCCGCGACGTACAAACATGCGCAGATCAAGAAGCCAAGCGCCGGCCCCACGGGCATCGTCGGCACGATCGGCGCCATCGCCGGCGTGGGACAACCCGACATCAAACGGCAGGTGGATCTCCATCAGGCCGGCTTCGATGCCAGTTGGGAACTCGATGTCTTCGGCGGTAATCGCCGTGCCGCACAGGCGGCCAAGGCGGACGTCGACGCGGCGCGCGACAACCGCAACGGCGTGCTCGTGACGCTCATGGCCGAAGTCGCGCGGAACTACCTTGACTTGCGCGGATCGCAGAACCGCCTGACTATCGCCGAGGAGAACATCAAGGGCCAGCAGGAGACCCTGGAACTCACCCGAGCGCGGCATCAGGCGGGACTGACGAGCGAGCTCGATGTGAAACGCGCGGAAGCGCAACTGAGCTCGACGCAATCGCAGGTGCCCAACCTCGAGACCGCGTGCCGGCTGGCGGTGCATCGGCTCGGGGTGCTGCTGGGCCAGGCCCCGGGCGCCCTGTCCGAAGAGCTGTCGGCGCAGGCCGCCCTGCCCGCGGCCCCTCCCGAGGTGCCCGTCGGACTGCCCTCCGACCTGCTGCGGCGCCGGCCCGACGTGGCTGCGAGCGAACGCCAACTGGCGGCCGCCACGGCGCGCGTGGGCGAGGCGCAGGCCGAATGGTTCCCCAAGTTCTCGCTCACGGGTTCGCTGACCCTCGAAGCGAGCGCCCTTGACGGGCTCACCTCCGGCGCGAACCGCATGTGGTCCTTCGGGCCGTCGGTGCGCTGGCCCATCCTGGATGCCGCCCACATCTGGAGCAACGTCAAGCTCAAGAACGCGCGGCAGGAACAGGCCCTGCAGCAGTTTCAAAAGTCCGTGTTGACTGCGCTCGAAGACACGGAAAATGCGCTCGCAGCCTACGCCAACGAACAGACCCGCCTGCACGCCCTCGAACAGACCGTGGACGCGAACCGGCAGGCCGTGAACATGGCCAACGAACTGTACAGCAAGGGCCTCGTCGACTTCCTTAACGTGCTTGATGGCGAGCGTTCGCTCTACTCGGCGGAAGACCAGATGGTTCAGAGCCGAACGACCGTGCTCACGAACCTCGTGGCGCTGTACAAGGCCTTGGGCGGCGGGTGGGAAGCGGTGACGCCGTAAGCGCCGACGGGGGACGTGTTCAGGCGTTTGCAGCCATGGCGGACACGCACGATGTGGCGGTCGCATTTCATTCTAAGTCATTTATCCATAATGGCTTGAGCCATTTCGGCACAATCTGGGGGCGCATGCCGGCGTTCCTCGAATAGAAGCCTGCCCGCGAAGCGCTTTTCGAAACGCAAAAAAAGCTCTTGACACGCGGGCAGGCTTCTGTCATAATCGGCCTGTAGAAAATATATCAAAAGAGTTTACAAATGGATAATTCACAGCGCAAAATACAATATAGGCTAGAATCTGCTAAGTTGCGGGTTTCGGCTGTAGCGCGGGAGAAACTGAACGCGGGCTGCGGGGTGCCGGTGCTGGTAGAGCTGTCCTCGGTAACGGCGCTGATCCGCGCGCTGGGCGGGTTGCCGCATTTCCCGGGGCTTGAATCGGGTGTCGCCGCTTCAGGGCTTCCGTCGGGGTGGGCGGAGCTTCCGTCTGTCCTGGATCATCCGATAGTGCGGGCGGTGCTGGGGTCGGGGGAGCTGGCGGAGTTGCTTGCGCTGGAGTGCGTGCTGGCGATCACCGAGGACGCCGGAGTCTCCGCACATGAAGGCTGATGACCAAGTGCAACGGCAGGGCGAGGTGCGCGCCTATATCGATGCGTCCTTCTCCCTGGAGCAGACCGTGCAACGCTATCGTGAGCGGTTGCAGGAAGGGCTTGACGACTCGGTTCGGGCGCGATTCCAGGCAGACCCGGGCGCCGCGCCACAGCTGCCGGAATACGTGCAGCGCGTCGAGGCGCAGGTGGCCCAGGCGCTGGAGGAAACGCTTCGCCGATGGAAGCAGCGGGAGATAAAGACGGAGGCCTGTATCCGCGACCTTGCGGCCTATTGTCCCACTCGGTACTGGCCGCGCGTCTTTGTGGCCGCGTCCTCCCCTGGGGTTGCCGAAGTTGCGTCCCTCGCCGCCGGGATGGGCTATCCGATTGGCGCCGTTCCCTACGGCAGCGGCGAATCCCCCGAACGTTTCTTTGAAGCGTTTCAACTGGTGCCGCTGCAGGTGCCGCCGCTCGTGGAACTGATCGAACCGCTTGCCTCCCTGGAAGGGGTGGCGGCCGTCTATGACGCGGAACGGCCGGTCCGGCTGATCGTTCCGGATCCCGATGCGGTTCGTGCCCAGCTCGCGGAAAGCGTGCCGGTAATCGACCCCCGGGGCATCCGGCAGCGGATTGGCCTGGAGGCGTGCGGCGCGGGAGTGAGAGTTTGCGTCTGTGATACGGGCATCGACGAGACGCACCCCGACCTTGCCGGCGCGGTGGAAGCGGCGATGGATTTCGTGGGCGAGGGTGACGGCAGCGACTACTGCGGGCATGGGACCCATGTGGCGGGAATCATCGCGGGACGGGGACGGGCCTCGAACGGGCGGTATCTGGGCGTGGCCCCGGGGGCAACGCTCCTTTCCGCGCGCGTGCTGGACCGAACAGGCAACGGAACGATCTTTTCAGTCATCTCGGGGCTGCAGTGGGCGTTGGACCACGGGGCGGATATCATCAATCTCAGCCTGGGACATGACAGCGACGTGACCGACGGCCAATCGCTGGAATCGCGGGTCTGCAATGCGCTGGTCAGCAAGGGCGTGTCCGTCATCGTCTCGGCAGGGAACGGCGGACCGGACGACGGCACCCTGGGGGTCCCCGCGGATGCCAGGGACGCAATCACTGTGGGGGCACTGTCCCGCCAGCGGACCGTTTGTGCATTCAGCAGCCGGGGGCCGACGACGGCGCCGGACCTGACCGGTCCCAAGCCGGACCTGCTTGCACCGGGAGAGCGGGTCGTTTCCTGCCGCGCGTCAAAGAGCAACCCGAGCCTGTGGCCGCCGGTTGCCGGCGCAGTGCGCTATGCCCGGGCCTCGGGCACGTCGATGGCGGCGCCGATGGTGGCCGGCGCGGCGGCGGTCCTGCTGGGACTCGCGCGGCGCGGCGGTGTTACACTGACTCCCCTCGAATTGAAAGAATTGCTCTGCTCGACCTGCACGCCGGTCCCGGGCGCACGGGTGGAAGCGCAGGGCGCTGGTTTGCTGAACCTCTCCGCCGCCGCGGACACGCTTCGGGGCGGACGCGAGAGTGTGCCGACAGAGTCCGTGGAAAACGGAGGCAGAAGAATGGATAGTGCCATGCAAGACGATATTCTGAGTGTGGATGAGCTTGCGAAGTACCTCAAGCTCAAGCCGGTGACCCTGTACAAGCTTTTGCGACAAGGCAAGGTGCCGGGATTCAAGGTGGGCGGCACGTGGCGGTTTCGCCGTGCGACCATCGACGAGTGGATCGAGCGGCGCGAACTGGAGGCGGGCGAGGAGGCGATGGAGGAAGCGCCGGCCCGTCCGCCGGCCGCGTTCACGATCGAGTGCGGCCTCTGCGGCATGCGCCTGAAATCGGTTCCCGCCCATCAATGCGAGGCGGAAGACTGTGGCGCGCCCATCTGCGACCGGTGCTGGAACCTCCGGTCCCGCCACCACTGCAAGGATCACCGAAGCGGGATCCGGGGCGCGGAATACCGCGATACGGAACAAGCTTCCGTCCTTTCGGCCATGCCTGTCCCCGGCTTCGCCGCCACTGCCGCCCCGGGACTCCTTGAGGGCCTCGCGCCCGGCGCGGCCCCATTGTCCCTGATCTCGCTGCTGGCGTTGGAGTCCGCGTTCATCGAACGGGTGCGCTCCCAATTCGCGGAAACCCAGGAACTGCCCCACCCGATCTCGGCCAAGCCGGTTCCGTTTCGGGGCACCTTCGAGTTTCTGCGGGAACAGAATGAGCAGTCGGCCATCCTGAGGCATCCCCGCTACGCGCCGGAGTTCGCGCGGAACCTTCCCCTGAACCGGTCGCTGCAGTACGCGGTGAAGGTGCCCAAAGGGGTCTTGGGCAAGAAGGCCGTCTCGGTCTCGGTGGAGGCGAAGTTCTGGTTCCGGTGGGAGGATACGTTCGCCAAGGGTGATGCGACCCGGCCCAGAAGCGCCGCGGAGCTGTCCGAACGGCTGATGGACGCGGCGAAGCGCGGCCGGGAACAGAAGCAGCCCATCGTTCTCGCGATCTTCTCGCCTTCGGGGTGGACGCCGGACGCGATCGAATATGTTGCGCCGCACGAGAATTCTCCGGTGGCGAAATTCGCCTCGCCGGACGTGTCCGTCATCCTGCTGGGTCCGGGACCGGATGCGTGCTGGCTTGATCCCACGGACGGCCGGGCGGCATTCTGTGCGCCGCTGGTCCGTGGGGAACTCCCGCGAGACACCCTGGTGCGGTGTCTGGCGGCGCTTGGGGCGCAGATGGAGGGGTCACGCTATGTCACGTTGAGCGCCATGACGGAGGCGCTTCCCTTTTCCGAAACCGTAATTCGGGCCGCCATGGAACAACTGGTTGCGGAGTCCGGCGACTTCGTACTGGAAACCATCTCAGGGGTAGGCTTAACACTGCGTAGGAGAGAACAGGTATGAAGTGGCCATTCACCAGAAAGCGGACGGTTACCGACTTGACCTCGGCGGAGCTCGATGCGGAACGCATACGTCTCGAGGAGGAGGAGCGCCGGGTGCTGGCCCGTCTTCAAAAGACGGAAGACGAGAAGAAGCGCCTCTTCCAACAGGGTGCCACGGAGAAGTCGCAGCGCCAGCGGATTGTCGTGGCGAGGAAGATCAAGGAGATAGACGAACAGGGGAAGGAACTGGACGGACGCGCCAACATCATCTCGAAGCAACTGCGCGTGGTGAACCGGCTCTCGTCGGTGCAGCGCAACAAGAAGAAGCTTCAGGAGAGCGGCGTCTGGAGCGTCATCTCCCGCTTGAGCGCGGAAGAACTGGACGGCCTGCTGACCGGCGCCGTGGTGGACGAAACGGTTACCCGGGACAAGATCCAGGCGCTGATCGACGTCATCGAAGCGGACCCGCGCGCCACGCGGACCCTCGATGAAGACGAAGATGTGCTGGCCCTTGTGGAGAAGATGGAGCAGGCCTCGGAATCCGGGGCCATTGAAGAAAAGTTTTCCGAAGTGTCCGAAATGCTGGATCGCAAAGATCGGGACGCGGAGTAATCCATGGTGGACATTTCGGCGGGTCTGCATGCGCAGCTGGAAACCGCGCTCACGCGCGCCCAATCCTTGTATCAGGAAGGGCAGCGCGAGGCGGCCGCCCAGGAATACGAGCGGTGTGCGCGCATCATGAAGGAACTGGTGCCCGACGCGGTGAGCCCGTCGGTGCAACGGCAGCGCCTGGAGAAGGCCCGGCAGTACCTGGAGCTCTCGAAGCGCCTGCGCGCCGGCGAAGCGGTCGCCATCACGGCGCAGGAACGCGCGGAATTCCGGGGCCGCCCGCGCGAAACGGCCCGCGGTTCGAACGCCGAGCAGGAACAGAAGGAGGAATTCTCCTCGGCCGTGCTGGACCTCGTTCAGCGGACGACCGTCACGTGGGAACAGATCGGCGGACTCGACGGCACGAAGCGCGATATCCGCGCGGCCTACGCGTTGTCCACCGCCCGGCTGCCGCGGGGCGTCCGGCTCAAGACGTCGCAGAACATCCTGCTCTACGGCCCGCCGGGCACGGGCAAGACCTTGCTGGCCGCCGCGGCCTCCAACGAACTGTCCGCCACGTTCTTCAACGTGAAGACGAGCGGCCTCCTGTCCAAGTACTTCGGGGAATCCTCCAAGCTGATGTCGGCCCTCTTCGCCGAGGCGCGCAAGCATGCCCCGGCGCTGCTCTTCTTTGACGAGGTGGATGCCCTGGCCCCCGCGCGCTCGGGGAATATCGACGGCGCGGAGAAACGGGTCCTGTCCACGCTGTTGTCCGAGATGGACGGCCTGGAAAGCAAGAACAAGAGCGGATTCCTCTATGTCATGGGCGCCACGAATGCCCCGTGGGACCTGGATCCGGCCATACTCTCGCGCTTTGGCAAACTCGTGCTGGTGCCCCTGCCGGATGCCGCCGCGCGCGCGGACATCCTGGGCATTCACATGGAGCGCAACGGGTTTTCCTGCTGCGTGCCGCGGGAGGAACTCGTCCGGAAGACCGACGGGTACAGCGGGCGCGACCTGGAGCGCCTCTGCGCCGAGGCGACGCAGATCATGGCGCTCAACGCCAATCCGCACCTGCTCAATGCAAGCGCGGACGCGAACCGGAGCGGCGGCGAGTTGCGGATACGCCCCATTGAACAGAAGGAATTTGAGGAAGCATTGCAGCGGATTCGGCCCAAGACCAATCCCGAATCGGCCTTCAGATATGCGCAATGGGCCACAGACCCCCGGATTTGAACCGGGACAGGGAGAACAGCACATCATGCCACTCTTCAAGAGCAAGGAACAGCGGCGGATCGAGCGAGACGTGCAGGTGCGCCAGGGGATCGCGCAGATTCAACGGCAGATCAAGGCCCTGGCCAAGAACGAACAAGGCTATCTGGAGAAGGCGAAGAAGGCCCGGCAGTTGGGCGCGGCGGACCAGGAGGCCTTTCTCCGGCAGACCCTTAAGCGGTGCATCGCCAGCCGCCGCCAGATGGAGCGGCAGCTGCTCTCCATCGAGACCGCGTCACAGATGAAGAACCAGGCGGAATCCTACGCCGCCTTTGCCAAGTCCATGACCGCCGTGTCGCAGTCGATAGCGGAGGTGTTTGGGGCCACCGACCTGACCAAGACCCAACAGGAGTTCGAGCGGGCGATGGTGCAGGCGCAGACGATGGAACAGCGCATGGCCGTCTTCCTGGACATGACCACAGAAACCCTCGGCTCGATGGACGTGGCGGGGGATGACCTCATGAGCGACGCTGAATTGGATCGCCTGATTGCGGGCGAACGCGTGCTCGACAAGGAAGTTGCCGCAGGGCTGAAGCAGATCGAACGGGAACTGGGGGACGGCCGGTAGGCGCGTTCCCGGCGCGGACTAATTCAATTCACATCAAGAGGACTCACGTCGAGAACAGCGACAAAGAATGGAGGATGCAGGTATGACGAGCGGCGCTTGGATGACAGACGGGGAACGCACGATTGCGCGCATGCTGACACCGCAGGAGATCCGGACCTGGCTGAGAAACGACCTGGTTGTCGGGCCGTCCGAGGCCGCGGTGCTCATCAAGGACGGCAAGGCGGAAGAAGTCATTACCGAGGAGCGGCGCGCGCTGGGCAACTGGGCCGACCGCAACCTGCCGACCTTCAAGCGGCTGTTTTCCACCGGGACGGACTACCGCGCCTTCGTGGTTTCCACGCTCCCGTTCGACCTCATGTTCAACGTGAACATGTGGACCATGGACCAGCAGATGATCAGCGGCCAGACCACCGTGCGATGCTCCGTCCTCACGGATGACGCCGCGCGGCTCACCGCCATGCTGGGACGCGACAACTCCATCGCCACCTTCGACCTCCTGAACCGAATCAAGCCGGAACTCGCGTCCCGGATCTTCCAGCCCGCCGTGGCCGGAAAACTGCACGACGAGATTCGCGGCAACGTGGCGTTTCTCCGCGAACTCGAGGACCGCGCGCGCGAGGAGCTTCGCCAGACCCTCGGCGCCTGGAGCATCCGCGTCGACAACATCACCGTGGTCTGGGGCCTGACCGAGCAGGAGAAACTCGAGATTGCGCGGCGAGCCAAGCAGCTCGAGGAGGAGGAGAAGGACTTCACCCAGGCCCGTATGCTCCGCGAACTCGAGCGCAAGGCCGAGGCGGTGCGCACCGCGCAGCAGTTGGCCCTGGAGCAGCGCAAGCGGGTTGAGGCGGGTGAACTCGAGATTCAAGGCATCCGGCTGGATGCGAAACACTCCGCCGAGGAGAAGCAGGCGGCGATGCGCCTGCGCCTGGCCGAGGTGAATGCCGAGATCGCACAGCTTGACACCGACCTGAAACTGGCGCAGCTGGCCGTGGACCGCGAACAGGACCGCATTGCGATGGATCGCAAGCGCGACGAACTGGCGCTGATCAAGGACAAGGAGCTCTTTGATCGCGAGCAGGACCGGCTCGATTTCGAAATGATTCAGCAGAACAAGCGCGAGCGGATGCGCGAAGAGCAGGAACACCAGCTCACCCTGCTTCGAAACCAGCAGGAGAGCAACCGCCTCCAGATGGACATGCAGATGCAGCAGATGGCCGTGCAGCTCGGCATGATCGAACGGATCATCGGCCAGGGGCTCGCGGCCGGGGCGGTCGACGCGGCCACCCTTCAGAAGATGCTCGAAGAACAAACCAAGATGCGCGCCCTGGATCGCGGCGATGCCGTCGCGGGGTCGGTCTTCACGGCCGAAGCCGCCAAGCATTCCATGGACGCCATGAAGCAGGCCGAAGACCGCGAGCGGCTGCATCAACAGCAGATGACGCGCCTGTCCGGCGAGATGATGCAGGCGTCAAAACAGCAGGTACCCCTCAGCGGCGCTTCCCCGGCATCGGGCTCGCCCGTTCAGCCCAGCGTCCACATCGTCAACGTACCGCCCGCTTCCGGCCCGGCTGCCGAGTGCGATGCAGTGTGCCCGGGTTGTGGAAAAGGGGTCCAGAAGACCTGGAAAGCCTGTCCCTTCTGCGGCAAGGCCCTGGACAGTGCGCCCAAGTGAAGTCCCTGCCGCGGCAGGACTTCAAGACGCGTTGCACAATCTAGAAAGACGAGTTGTTCCCCGTTCTGTATCAGACCAGCTGAGTCAAGATCGATGACGAAACTTGGGGAAGTAAAGGAAACGATGGAGCGGACGGCCCAATGAAGTGCATGAATCCTGCATGCCATGCGGAGATCCTGGCGGAATGGAAGTCTTGTCCTGAGTGCGGCACCCCGGTGCTTGAGAGAAAGTCGTGCGATTCGTGCGGATGCGAACTGCAGGCGCATTGGAAGCTGTGTCCTGCTTGCGGCGCTGGTGCCACAGCGCCTAAAGGCTTGCTCAATCAAGACGGTCTGATGCGTGCAGGAGGCGACATTATTGGCGGCAACAGGATTGAGACTCATCATCAACACGCGGAGGGAGCAACCGTGGGGGGAAGCATTTATGTCAATGTTGCCCCCCCGACCGTTTCTTCCGTGACAGTCCACGGCGAGTTGTGCCCAATTTGCAGCAAGGTCGTTCAGGGCGCGGACTGGTTCATGTGTCGCGAATGTGGCCGCAGTTACATTCATGTTGAACACCAGGATGAAGGATCGTATTTGTGCAAGCAATGCGTGGCAAGGAAGACATCCAAACAAGCAGAGGAGGACTCCGAGGTCTCAAGCTTGACAAGAGAGTCTCAACAGAATGTGTGGGATCCTCGTGACCGCGCTCAGGCAGACAAGGGCACAGAAGATGATCCTGAAGATAACGAAGATGAAGTTCGGCGGCTTGTCTTATTCGATATTGAGGAATGCCGCCGTTGTCTTCGTTTTGGCAATAATACGCGCGAGTATCTAGAAAAGGTTCAGGAGACACGTCTCCCGCAGTGGAGTTGGGCGGCCATGCGCGGATGGCCTGAAGGGCAGTATCTCGTGGGTGACTGCTACCTGGAGGGTGTGGGGGTAACTCAGGACTATGGGAAAGCTATCTCTCATTGGCTGGTAGCCGCGGAGCAGGGATTCGCAATGGCACAGCGTGCGCTGGGTACCCTTTATTTCGTCGGAATCGGGCTGCAACAAGACAAGTCAAGCGCGGCAATGTGGTACAGGAAAGCTGCTGAGCAGGGAGATGCCTTGGCACAGGTGGAACTTGGCAGATGTTATGACAGGGGCTGGGGGGTAGCCGAAGACAAGGAAGAGGCCATCCAGTGGTATCGCAAGGCGGCAGAACAGGATGAACCGAAGGCTCTGTGTGAAGTGGGCGAGTATTATCTGCGCGACGGTTCCACGGACAAGAACCCAGAAGAAGCGTTACGATGGCTTCGAAAGGCTGCGGACCTGGGGGATTCGATGGGTCAATGGTGGCTCGGCACGATGTATGCCCGGGGCGAAGGAGTCTCGGTGGACAAGCAGGAAGCAGTGAAATGGTATCGCAAAGCGGCAGACCAAGGATTGGCTGGTGCTCAAAATGCACTCGCAATGTGTCTGGATAATGGAGAAGGTGTTCCTCAGAACAAAGCCAGCGCCGCGATGTGGTATCGCAAAGCGGCAGAGCAGGGTCATGCCGTGGCGCTATTCAATTTGGGTGTGTGTTTCGAGGAGGGCGATGGAGTGCCCAAAGACAGGGAAGAAGCAATGAAGTGGTATCGTCAGGCGGCCAAACTGGGGGTGCATGACGCGGATGAACGTCTCAGGCAACTGGGCAAGAAGTTCCGTCTTCCATTCGGACGATAAACGAGTCAATGTTAAATTATCCCCAAATCGAGGCCAACCGCAACGCGGTTTTGCGTAATAGATGGCCATCCATGCACGATGCACGGCCGGGAGCCGGAGGAATGACACATGAAGAAGAAAAGTGACCTTGGCGGAGGCGTCTGGGCGTTTTTCACGTACCAGGTGTTCAGCGACCTCATCAAGGGGACCTTCACGCTGGCGACGACACGCATCGGCACGATTCTCCTGACGTTTTCGGTCCTCTCCTATGCGTGGTACGTGCTGGGTCCGGAGAAGAAGAGCCTGGATTCCGTGCGGCGCGCGGTGGCGGACGCCGCCGTGGCCCAGGCTTTCGAGAAACTTCCCCACGAGAAGTCCATCTACCGGGTGGCAGTCCTTCCCTTTGAGCGGGATTACACCTCGTATGTCACGGACAGCCTGCGACGGAAACTGTCCGAAAGCGGGCGCTACAATGTCCGGGACAAAGGCGTCTTCGCCAAGTTTTGGCAGCGGATCCGCTTCGATCCACGCGAGGTCACTGGCGCTGATGCGGCCCTCAAGGCCGGCAAGCGGCTCGGGGTGGATGCCGTGGTCTACGGCTCCGTGCCCGAGTTTGCCCAGACCGGCGCGCAGGCCGGCCTCTTGATGAATGTGGCGATGCTACGGGTTCCCGGCGGAGAGAAACTGGCAGAATTCACAGTACAGGAAGGCCTGAGCAAGAATCTGGCGTCTCCGGGCTACGTTGAATCCCAACTTCGCGACACGGGCCTCCTGGGTCGCGTCATCCTCTTCATCCTGGCGTGCCTGATACTGCCGGTCCTGTTCTCCTTTGCCGTCTCGCGGGTGACGCGGTGGGAGTCTAACCTCTGGAACCTATTGATGTTGCTGGGGTTTGTGCTGGCTGATCTAGTACTCGCCCTGCTCATTCTGAACATTAACTTGACCTCAATTCGGGGTTTGCTTACTATGCTCTTTATCTTGGGTTTGGCTGCTGTGTACAACTTCTCGGCATGTACCCGGATCGACGATCTGGCGAAATGAGGTTTGGGCTGCATTGGAGGGGAGGCGCTGCGTGACCGGTATCGGCGACGAGAGCGAAATCAAGCGAGACGCGTTTGGTCCTGCGCTGCAGGTGAACGACGGCCTGGTTCGGAACGTTACCATCATCCAGAATGCCGGCGCGCAACTCGAGTACTGCCCCTGCTGCAATCATGAGGTCACCGTCCGGGAAGAGCGATTCCGCTGTCCCCACTGCGGCCGGCAGCCCATCCATCTGGCCTGCTGCGACGCGGCGCTCGGGATCTGCAAGGCGTGCGCCCGGATCTATGAATCGGAAGAACTGCAGCGCCAGGAATGCGGCCGGCTTCTCCTGCGGACAACCTCACCCTTCGGGTCGCAGGATGTTTTCCTGTTTGCCAAACGGACTTTGCAGGTGGGGCGCGCCCGCCATGATCAACTCCCGTCCACCCGGGGCAACCAGCCGAAGGGCGTGTACACACCCACCCTCAACGACATCGTGCTGCGCAGGATGCAGCGGCAGCATGCCGAGGTGCAGGCGATGCCGGACGAATCCCGCCTGATCAGCCGCGTTCACGGCGCCTTCCGGGTGGCCATGGACGCCGGGCAGGAAACCCTCAAAGTGGTGGACTGCGGCCAGGATGGCGCGGGAAGCAGCGGCGGCACGTGGCTGCAGGAACAGCCGCTGCCCAAGGCGGCCTGGCATGCGCTGCCGGACCGCACGCCGGTGTTGTTGGGACGGGACCTGGGGCGCAACCTGAACGGGCTGACGCTCTACGCGCAGGTGCAGCGGAACCTGGCCAATCCCATGCTGGTTGATGCGGTGACGTTCCTGTGCACGGACGCGCTGAAGGACCAGCACCGCTATGTGATGATCGTCCGCGAGGCCAGCATCGGTTGGGGATGCGATCTGACGATTCCGCTGGTGGATGACCCGGCCGTGCTGTGGGGGCATATCCGGGTCCGCGGGGCGCGTTACGTGTATTGCCCCAGTGAACAGAGCCCGCTTCGCCCGGAGGTTAGTTCCTCCATGGACGGGACGGTCACGTTGAAGCCGGGAGTGGTCTTGCGCGCGGGCGACTTCGCCATCGAAGCCGTCGCGGTGGAGGACACGAGTTTTTATGAGCCGGGAGCTGTGTGATGCAATGGAAATCCCACGGACGCCGCGGTGGAGGCCGAAAGCAGCGATCCTCACTGCGCTGCGAACGGCGGCACGCC
The DNA here is from genome assembly GCA_903837785.1 of Candidatus Hydrogenedentota bacterium. Taxonomy (GTDB): domain Bacteria; phylum Hydrogenedentota; class Hydrogenedentia; order Hydrogenedentales; family CAILVY01; genus CAILVY01. The sequence continues at coordinate 8,212 of CAILVY010000127.1, read as the reverse complement.
GCGTCGGAATGGGGAGCGTTTCCATGAATCCGTAGTGGCGGGCGTTGGGGCGTCTCCGGACCCTCGCCGCGGGGTGCGGCGGGAAGGCGGGTTTTGGACGTCATCCGCCGCCAGGCCTTGTCGAGACAGGCGTGTGCAACGTGTATTCAGGATTGGCTAGCTACGAATAAGGGGTCATCCGATGACAAGCGGCGGCTACGACAAGGAAAGCCTCGGCGATCTTCCGTCCTATTTCCAGTCCGAAGATGAAGGCATCATCTTCGCCCCGAAATACCTGGTGGCGGGACGATTCGAAATCGTCTCGGTGCTGGGCAAGGGCGGCATGGGCGTGGTCTATCTCGTGCGCGATCAGGTCATGTCCGGCCGGCAGAAGGTCCTCAAGGTCATCCGCCCTTCGCTCATGCAGAGCGACCATGCGCAGCGGCGTTTCCTCCACGAGGCGGAGATCGCCCAGGAACTGGCGCATCCCCATATCGTCAAGACCTATGATCTCGGTGAAGACAACGGGGTGCGTTTCCTCACGATGGAATACCTCATGGGCCGGAGCCTTGCCGAGGAACTTCATGCGTGCAAGACATTGCCCCTGCACACCACTTTCCAGATTATCAACCAGGTGCTGAATGCGCTGAGCTACGCGCATCAGACCACGATTCACCGGGATATCAAGCCGCAGAACATCTTCCTTTGCCAGGACGGGAAGGCGAAGTTGCTGGATTTCGGCCTTGCCCGCGTGGTCGGCTCGGGGCAATTCACCCAGTCCAGTGCCGCTGTCGGCACGGCGGTCTACATGGCGCCGGAGCAGCTCAAGGGCACGAAAACCAGTCCCGCCAGCGACCTCTATTCACTCGGCGTGGTCATCTACGAATGCCTCACGGGCGAAATGCCCATGGGCCGCTTCAAGATGCCCTCGGAACTCCGGCCGGAAATCCCGCAATGGGTGGATGATGTCATTGACAGCCTGCTCAGTGCCGACCCCGCCCGGAGGCCCCCCTCCGCCAAGGCGCTCTACGATCTGATTTTGGAGAAGAGCACGCCCAAACCCCTCACCCAGGCGGCGAAAGACACCCCGCGCATTCATCCCAAGAGCCCGTCAGAAGTATTGTCCAATGCCGCTTCCCCCCAATCCGCCGGCGACCCGGCCAAACTGGCCATGAAGGTGCCGGGATACGTCCCAACCATGAGTGCGGAAGAGATTCTCGGCAATACGTCCCGCGCGAAGACGACTCCGCCCGCCGCGTCAGACAACTCCTCGGGGAAACGCCGCGGGCTGCTCTTGGCGGCGGTTGCCCTCGTATGCGTTGTTGGGATGCCGCTGGCCACGCAATTCATCCCGTTGTCCACCCTGTTGGGAGCGGGGTCGCCGAAAGTTGAATCCGCACCCGCACCCGAGGTTCTGCCCGCGCCCGCGCCCGTCAGCCCCGCCCCCGCGGCGGCGGTAGCCGCGGCGACGGAGTCCGCAGCGCAACCCGCGGAGTCTCCTGTCCCGGAGCCGGCCGCCATGCGCATGATCGAGGTGGATCCCCAATGGACGAAGGCCTATGGCGATCTCACCGCACGGAGAATTGCCGAGGACGTCACGTACATTGCCAGTACTTTCAGCATCGATCCCAATTGGACCAAGCGTCAATTGGAGACTGTTATCAAGCGGCATAACCTGGCCTGGTCGGACTTCACCAACTACCTCAGCAAGCGGGCCAAACGCGAGAATCTCGTAACCGCATACAAGACCCTGGATGGGTTTCTGGCGCATGAGGAAGGCATCCTCAAGCGTACGGCGGCGTCGCCCGAGGCGACGGAGCCCGAACAGGACAATACGCCGCACTACACCGGCCCCGCATCGACCATCCCGAAGCGGGAAAAAGTAACCGACAGCGACTCCGACCGGGAATTCGGCTCCAGCAGCACCCGAAGCCGGAGCAGCAGTTCGAGCAGCCGGTCCCGGTCGAGAAGCACCTTGGACAGCGACTCCTACAGCAGCGATTCTTCGTCGCGCGGCTGGTGAGTGCCGAAAGACCCGGCGCCCACCCGCCCCTGCCCGACCCGGTAGGCCCCGGGTGGCGGCCGGGACAGGAGAAGAAGACCGGCGATTGACTTGCCGGCGAGCAAGGATTTCCCTGCCTCCCCTCACGATTCCCCGGCCGCACCCGCACGGAAGAGAAAGCGCCCTCTCAACGCAACCTGCGTCTGGAGGGCGCCGGATCGCATAACTGGTGGAGGATTCAGATCTGGACTCGGAGAACCTCCGGCGGATATGCCTGGAATGGACCATAAACGGAGACGGCCAACATCAGGTCCGTCATTCTCGTCAGCATGCGAGGCCCGATGATCGGAGTCCCGATCATAGCCGAATATCCATTGGCGAGCAAAGCGAAGAAGACACCATCCTGTGTCGGAGGTCGGAAAGGAGACAGGTCAAACACCTCCAGGTGATTAGTCCTCCACCTTCAGCACCACCTTACCGGTCGTTTTCCGTGCGGCAATCAGTTGTTGGGCATCTGCTGCGCGCTCCAACGGCAGGACATGGTTGACGACGATTTCCAGCGCGCCTCCCGCCAGCCACTGGAGCAAATCACTGTGCGCATTGGCCATGGCGGGCTCGTCGGCCAAGTAAACCATAAGGTTGAAACCTGAAACTGTTATGCAGTTGCCAAGCACGCAGACGCTCCCGGGGGCTCCGGATGCGGCCCCGACGACGATCATGTGTCCGCGAGTCTTGATGCAGCGTAGGCTCTTGTCGAATACCTGGCCACCCACGGATTCGATGACGAGGTCATGCGATCTAACTCCGCCCGTTGGTCCCCTAAAGTCTTATCCTGGATAACAGTCTCCATAACGGCCCCCAATTCGCAGCTAAAGGAAGAAATGGCCCATATGGACTTTTGAACAGAGTAGTCTCGCCGGTCACCCGTAGTCTTGAGCGCCGGGCCTGCGGACAATCCATAAAGAGCGATGAGAAGTGCACAGGTTAACGGCACAACATTCATCAACAGGGGGGTACTTTCGCCTTCGCGCCGTGCCGGACTCGGCCCCTCATTGTCCCCCTTTCGTCATGTCCAAGACGCGGCGGACCTCGCTCAAGAGGGCTTGTCGGCTATGGGGTTTCTGGATGAGGTTAAAGCCGTCGGGTACGGCAAAGTCGCGGTGGAGCATATCCTCGCTGTAGCCGCTGCTGAAGAGGAATGGCACCTGGTAGCCTTCGCTCCGCAAGCGATTCATGACGGCCTTTCCACCCAGTTTGGGCATCATGACGTCAATCACAATCAGGTCAATCGAAGCAGCGTTTTCCCTGAAGACTTGGAGGGCTTCCTCCCCGTCGGCGGCGGTGAGTACAGTGTATCCGGAGATGTCCAGCAAGTTCTCGAGCATTGTGAGAATGGTGGGGTCGTCTTCGGCAACCAGGAGCGTCTCCGCACCGCCCGTGGCATGGGTCTTGGCATCGGGAACATGGGCGGCGACCGTGCCCTCGACGGCCGGAAAATAGACCTTGAAGACCGTGCCAACACCCAGTTCGCTGTAGACATGAATGAGTCCGGCGTGCTGACTGACAATGCCGTGAACGCTGGCAAGGCCCAGGCCGGTTCCTTTGCCTTGTTCTTTTGTCGTAAAGAAGGGTTCGAAGATGTGGGCACGGGTGTCCTCGTCCATACCCTCTCCGGTATCCGTCACGTTGAGGAGTACATAACTTCCGGGCTTCGCCCAAGGGTGCCGGTAACAGAATTCCTCGTCGAGGACCACGTTATCGGTTTGGATTGCGAGTTTTCCGCCGCGCGGCATGGCGTCCCGTGCGTTGAGGCACAAGTTCATGATGACTTGTTCGACTTGTCCCTTGTCGGCCCAGACCGTACCCAGCGCATCCGCGGCGACAGTCTGCAGCTGAATGTGTTCGCCGATGAGACGGCGCAACATCTTTGATACGCCGTGAATCACATCATTCAGGTCGAGGTTGATTGGGCGAATGACCTGGCGCCGACCGAAGGCCAGCAATTGCCTGGTCAGTTCGGCAGCGCGCCCGGCCGCTTTTTGGACCTCGTCAAGGTGTTGCCGGCAGGCGGACCTGTGGTCAAGGTTTTCCTGGGTTAGCTCGGCGTTGACCAGAATGACCTGGAGGAGATTATTGAAGTCGTGCGCGACACCTCCCGCCAGTTGCCCGATGGACTCCATCCTTTGCGCCTGATGAAGCTGGGTTTGAATGACTGTCTTCTCGGTTTCGGCCCGTTTTCGCTCCGCAACGTCCCAGGCGAAATCTGCGAGAGACGAGACGGTTTCGATGTCGTGCGCTTCGTAGGCCGTTGGCTTGCTGTCCACGCCCATCACGGCAACGATACGGTCGCCCCGGAATACGGGAACGACGAGTACACGGACGATTTTGACGTGGCCGGAGGGGAGACTCCGGCGGTCGGCAAGGATGGCGTAATCTTCACGGATGATGGGTTTCCGCCGGCGGATGCAGTCGGCCCAGAGGCCGGTCTGGTGGAGGTCATGCTGGGCGCCCCTTTCCTCGGCTGTGCCCCTATCTTGTATCGCGCTGGTGGACCAGGCTTGCAGCGTCAGGGTGCTTTGTCCCTCGTCCACGAAATAGTAAAAACCGCCCCGGCTTTCAGTGAGCGTTTCGGCTTCATCGAGTACTACGCGCAGGAGTTCGGCAAGGGGTTCGGCCGTGGAACGCTGCAGCAGATGGAAGCGCGCGGACATGACTCTTTCAGCGCGTTTGCGGCCGGTGATGTCTCGAAGGAAGCAGACGAACTGCTGTTGGTCCGTGCGATGCTGCACACAGATCTCGACGTCGAAGAATGTACCGTTCTTGCGGCGGTGCCGGCTTTCAAAGCGCGCACGCTTAGCTTCGGTGATGCGCGTCATGCGCATCCCGATGTCTTCTTCGGTCATGATCGCGTCGAGGTCGTGGATGTGCTTTTCCATGAGTTCATCGGCCGAGTATCCGCTCATTTGGCAGTAGGCGGCATTGACTTCTTCAAGGCGGCCGTGCTTATTGACAAGCCAGTATCCATCCATGGCCGTCAACAAGATGTCCTGATGGCGTTTTTGACTGGCAAGGAGGTCTTCTTCGGCCTGCCTCCGTGTGCTGGTATCGGAATAGACTGCGAGCAAACATGGACGGCCGTCCAGGTCCACGAGCGAGGTCTCGATATCGGCGGAGAAGAAAGCCCCGTTTTTCCGCAGGACGGGGATGTTGACGGCGAAATGGGATTCGCCTTGCAAGAGGTTCTCGAACTGGCAAGAAACATCGCAGGGACTCTCGGGCGGGTGGATGTCGGAGAAGCCCAGGTGCAGGACATCTTCCGGGTCATATCCCAGCATCCCGCAGAACGTTCGATTCGCGAAAACGAAGTTGTGCTTTGTTCGGTCCAATACGACGATCCCCGCCGGGAGGTTCTCCAGAATGGTTCTGGTGCGACGGTCAGCTTCCTTGGACAGGGCTTCAATCGCCTTGCGCTCGCTAATGTCCTGGATGGTTCCTATGACATAGGACCGCACATCGTCTACAACGGGGGCAAGGCCGCTGACTTCGACCCAAACCGTCTTTTGAGATTCCGTGAGGAGTTGGCATTCGGTCGTGAAGGGCGCGCCCGTCTCGAGGCACGCGGCGATGTTCGCCCTGAGCGCGGGGAGATATTGGGGGAGAAAATACTTCAATCCGTCGGCGAGGCCCGGCTGATGGTCGAAAGACGCGTCGACTATGTCGTAGACTCCTTTAGTCCATTCGAGGTAGTCGGTGCCCGGATTGGCCTTCCAACCGCCCACCCGGGCAATGCGTTGGGTTTCCCGCAACAGCCACTCGGTCTTCTGAAGGGCTTCTTCTGAGCGTTTGCGCTGGGTAATGTCGCGGGCAATTCCGACAGCGCGCCAAGCGTCTGTACGGCGAATGGCCGCGAGCGAGAGATCGATGAAAAACACTTCGCCGTTCTTTCGCACGGCCTCTAATTCGAGCGTACGGCTGACTGGGCGGCCAACACCGGCCTCTTCAAGAACTGAAAAGTCCGTGAAGTGGCCTGCGTGGTCACTGCTGGGGGCGAGCAACTGCTGGAAATCCAGACCCAAGGCCTCTTCCTCGGAATAGCCGAAAATGAATTCAGCGGCCGGATTCCAGAACGAGATGCATCCTTTCTTGTCCAGTACCAGGACCGCGTCTTGGACGGCCTCCACGATGGCGTGCAGGCGTGACGTGCTTTCGTTTAGGACGTCCTCTGTCTGAACGTGTTCGATGACACGGCCCAACCGGTGCGCGAGGGCTTGAATGAGCGCCTCTTCTTCCCTCAAGAAGGGGTCATTGTGACCACAGGGTGGCTGTTCGAGATAGTCCAGTTCAATCGTGCCGACCGGGGTCCCGTAGACAAGGATGGCATGGGATTGGCGCCAGGATGTTTCGCGGAAGTCTGTGGTCTGGAAAACCTGACCGTTCAAGACGAGGCGCGCGGAAGCGATACTGGGATATTGCCAAGCGGGCGGAAGCAATTCCACGGTGCCCTGAAGGATTTCTGAGAGCGAGATGTTCGGGGTTTCTATCAAGCGCGTCAGGCCATACAGGCAGTTCAATTCCTTGACGCGTTCCCCGAGTTCGTAGGCCAGCCGTATCCCGCGTTCAAAGGCCGTGTGGCTCATGGGGTCCATGGGAGAAGCGGCAGGGGTCTCCGCGAGCTGGGGATGCCACCCCAATCCGTTGAATGCCGTGTCTTCTTCCCATGGGGCTCTCTTTGTATCATCCATCTCAGTGCAATTCCTACACCGTTATGGGACGGATTCCTTCGTTTCCGGAAAGCCGCACGCAGCGGGACGGGTCAGCACCTGTCTCGACTCTGTTGCGTGCCATCGGCCTTCCAGCACTGGGGATCTTGTCCGCAGACTTCTTGCCTCCGTGGCGTGTTCCAAAGTGTTATGTAAGATGCAAAACGCCGCCCGGCGCGGACATTTTTACGCACAATCTTCAAGCAGACGGATTCATCAAAGACTCATGTGTTCCGTTTCTCCGTGGCGAGTTTCCGCGCAATACTGTGCACGGATGTTCATGCCGTTCTTACTTTGGGCATAATCCCGCGTATCACCCCGGCAAGTTCGCGCAAACCGAAGGGTTTCTCAAGGTACAGGATGTTGCTTGGCGGCCGAAGGTCGCTGGCGAGCGCCCCGGCGATATCGCCGGAGGTCAGGATGATTCTCGCCTCGGGATGGAGGTTCGCAAATTCCCGGGCGAACATCACGCCATTCATTCCCGGCAACTGCACGTCCGAAATGAGCACGTGCGGTTGAACGGAGGAATGTTCAAGGTCGCGCAGCGCTTCCTCGGCGGTGAGTGCCGTTGTCACTTGACATCGGAAAAATGCCCGGAGTCCGGCTGCAAGCAGGTTGCACAGGTCCGGCTCATCGTCTACGATCAGTATTTGCATTCCGAATAACCTCTCTTCCTTCACCGCCTGCACACGATACGTTCCCGTTTCCGACATTGCACGACACCCCTTCCGGTACAGCTTCCGCCATGGACGCCAAAATCATGACCAACGTCCGCAGGTTGAATCCGACGTCCCATATGCCGAGGCTTTAACTATCCGACCGAATAAATCATCGCATATGTCGTGCGGATATTGAAGGCTAAATGGCCCGCAGATGATAAGGACAAAGGTTTCACCGAGCTTTTCTTAAGCCAATTCACCTAGGAGTAGCGGCGACCACATAAGTGAAATAGCCTATGGAACGAGACCGGGGTGATTCGCTCCGTTTAGATACGGGCGGCGTCGAATACCCGCTGCAGGGCGGTCTTCAGTTCCTCATATTGAAATGGCTTCGAAAGGAGAGTCACGTTTTCGTCGAGAATGAATTCGTTATGCAGGGCTTCCCGTGTATAGCCGCTGGCGAAAACAACAGGAATGTTTTTGTTGATGGATTTGATCAGGTCATAGGCTTCCTGCCCGTTCATGTTAGGCATGACGACATCGAAAAGGAGCATGTCGATTTCGCCTACGTGGGCTTTGAATTCGGAAACGGCGACCTTCCCGTCCGGAACGGGGATGACGCAGTATCCGGCCTTCTTGAGAAGGATGCAGCCAAGGTCACGAATGCCCGGGTCGTCCTCGGCGTAGAGGACCGTTCTGGGGCCGGAAACTGCGGGGGGAGCACATTCCGGTACCGGCGTGGACCTGGGGACTTCATTTGTGGCGGTCGGGAGATAGACCGTGAAACAGCTTCCCTTGCCTGGGTGGCTTGC
>CAILVY010000126.1 GCA_903837785.1 Candidatus Hydrogenedentota bacterium | reverse complement strand
CGATAATCTTCGTTACGACGCCGGCGCCGACCGTGCGGCCGCCTTCGCGCACCGCGAAGCGGAGCTCTTCCGCCATCGCGATCGGCGTGATCAGTTCGGCCACGATCTTGATGTTGTCGCCCGGCATCACCATCTCCACCCCGGGGGGAAGGTCCAGCTTGCCCGTCACGTCCGTCGTCCGGAAGTAGAACTGCGGCCGGTACCCCGTGAAGAACGGCGTGTGGCGCCCGCCTTCTTCCTTCGTCAGCACGTACACTTCGCCTTCAAAGCGCGTGTGCGGCGTAATCGAAGCCGGCTTCGCCACCACCATCCCGCGCTCCACGTCCGTCCGTTCCACGCCGCGCAGCAGCAGGCCCACGTTGTCGCCCGCCTGGCCTTCGTCCAGCAGCTTCCGGAACATCTCGACGCCCGTCACCACCGTCGACTTCGTCTGCTCGTGAATCCCGACCAGCTCCACCTTCTCGCCCACGTGCACCGCGCCCTGCTCGATGCGGCCCGTCACCACCGTGCCGCGGCCCGTGATCGTGAACACGTCTTCGATCGGCATCAGGAACGGCTTGTCCAGCACGCGCTGCGGCGTCGGAATGTAGCTGTCCACCGCCGCCATCAGGTCGTAGATCCGGTTCTCGCCCAATTCCGGGTCCCGTTCTTCCATCGCCGCCAGCGCCGAACCGCGAATCACCGGAATGTCGTCGCCCGGGAATCCGTACTTCGTCAAGAGCTCCCGAAGCTCCATCTCCACCAGGTCCAGCAGTTCGGGGTCATCCACCATGTCCACCTTGTTCATCCACACCACGATCGCCGGCACGTTCACCTGGCGCGCAAGAAGAATGTGTTCCCGCGTCTGCGCCATCGGGCCGTCGTCCGCAGCCACCACAAGGATCGCGCCGTCCATCTGCGCCGCGCCTGTGATCATGTTCTTGATATAGTCCGCATGGCCCGGGCAGTCCACGTGCGCGTAGTGGCGGTGTTCCGTCTCGTATTCCACGTGCGCAATGTTGATCGTGATGCCGCGCTCCCGCTCTTCCGGCGCCTTGTCAATCTCGCCGAACTCCATCACCTTCGCCCCGCCCTTCTTCGACAGCACCTTCGTGATCCCGCTTGTCAAGGTCGTCTTGCCGTGGTCCACGTGCCCGATCGTCCCCACGTTCACGTGCGGCTTCGTCCGCTCGAATTTCGCCTTGGCCATGACTAATCAGTCTCCTTTGGTTCGTGCCGGGCGGCCTGGGTGGATTCCGGCCCTGTCCGGCGTTCTCTTACTGGAAGCGGTATGTGGTCCCGGCCCGTTTCATCACTTCGTTGGCGACGCCGACGGGCGCCGGTTCATAGCGCTCGAACTCCATACTGTAGGTGGCGCGGCCCTGCGTGCGCGACCGGACGTCGTTGGCATAGCCGAACATTTCGGCCAGCGGGACATGGGCGCGAATGGTTTGATTCTTGCCTTCGCTTTCCATGCCTTCGAGACGTCCGCGGCGCCGATCGAAGTCGCCGATAACCTCGCCCGTGTATTCCTCGGGACAAATCACCTCGACCTTCATGATCGGCTCCAGCAGCACCGGGTCCGCTTTCGCAGTGGCTTCCTTGACCGCCATAGAGCCGGCGATCATGAACGCCAGATCCGATGAATCCACCTCGTGGTAGGAGCCGTCGAGCAACGTCACTTTGACGTCGATCATCGAGTAGCCGGACACCACACCTGTTTCCAGGGCTTCCCGGCAGCCTTTCTCCACCGCGGGGATGTATTCTTTCGGAATCACACCGCCCACCGTATCGTCTTCAAATATAAACTTCGAACCCGGTTCCGCGGGTTCCACGCGCAACACCACGTGGCCGTACTGGCCACGGCCGCCGGTCTGGCGGACAAATCGTTTCTCTGCTTCGGCGGTGGCCCGGATGGACTCGCGGTACGCCACCACCGGCCGGCCGACGTTGGCCTCTACCTTAAACTCACGGCGCAGGCGGTCCACCAGGATTTCGAGGTGAAGCTCGCCCATGCCGGCAATAATCGTCTGTCCCGTTTCCTCGTTCGAACGAATCCGGAAGGTCGGGTCTTCTTCCGACAGTTTCTTGAGCGAGTCGCCGAGCCGTTCCTGGTCCACTTTGGTCCGGGGCTCGATGGCGATGTGGACCACGGGTTCGGGGAACACGAGGCTCTCGAGGGCGATCGGCTTCTTCGGATCGCACAGCGTGTCGCCGGTCGTGGTGTCCTTGCATCCGATGACCGCGCCAATATCGCCCGCCCGCAGTTCCTTGAGTTCGCTGCGTTCGTCCGCATGCATCGCAAGGAGCCGTCCCAGGCGCTCTTTCTTGCCCGTGCGCGCGTTCAGGACCTGCTTTCCGGCTTCGATCACGCCGGAATAGACCCGTACGAACGTCAGCTTGCCGACGTGCGGGTCGGTGAGGATTTTGAACGCGAGCGCGGCAAACGGCGCATCATCGGACGGGGGGCGCTCAACCGTTTGGTTGGCGTGGTCCGGGTGCGTGCCTTTGCATGGCAGCACATCGAGAGGCGACGGCAGGTAGTCCACCACTGCATCCAGCAGCAGGCGGACGCCCTTGTTGCGCAGGGCCGTCCCGCAAAGAACGGGGGTCAGCTTGCGCGCGAGGGTGCCTTTCCGCAGTGCGGCGACGATCTCTTCCTGGGAGATGGGCTCGTCGGCCAGGTACTTGTCCGTGATCCGTTCATCCACGTTGGCGGCCATCTCCAGCATGTGATGGCGCCACATTTCGGCTTCTTCGTGGAGTTCTTCCGGAATCTCGCTGACCGTCTGTTCGTTCTCGATATCGTCGCTGTCCCAGCCGATCATGCGCATTCCGATGAGGTCGATCACGGCACGGAACTGGTCTTCACTTCCGACGGGCAACTGGATGGGGACGGGCTGGCCTCCCAACCTGGCCTCCATGCTGTGGATCGCTTTATGGAAATCGGCTCCAATGCGGTCCATCTTGTTGATGAAGGCGAGGCGCGGGACATGGTAACGGTCGGCTTGGCGCCAGACCGTTTCGGATTGGGGCTGGACGCCTGCCACGGCACAGAAGACGGCGACCGCGCCATCCAAGACACGCAGGCTGCGTTCGACTTCCGCTGTGAAGTCGATGTGGCCTGGCGTGTCGATGATGTTGACGCGATGGTCATTCCACTGACAAGCCGTAGCAGCGGAGGTAATAGTAATACCGCGCTCCCGTTCCTGCTCCATGTAATCCATGGTAGCCGCACCGTCATGGACTTCGCCCACGCGGTGCACCCGGCCGGAATAGTACAAGACACGTTCAGTTACGGTGGTCTTGCCGGCATCGATGTGGGCCATGATCCCGATGTTGCGGATTGAATCCAGGGGCCAAATACGCGGCACAGTCATACCTTTCAGCAGAATTACGCCGCGACTTGGTCGCACAACACTCGGTTCGGGGCCCTACACTCGCTCTGATTCAACTTTCAGGGGTCGAAACAGAGGCTGCACACCCGTCCGGTACGCCCGGCGCGGCGCGCAACGCTCAGTAAAATATCCTCAGTATCGTCCTCATAACAGGGCGGCTAGTACCGGAAGTGGGCGAAGGCCTTGTTGGCTTCTGCCATCCGGTGCGTATCGTCTTTCCGCTTGATCGTCGAGCCTTGGCGGTTGAAGCAGTCAAGCAGCTCGCCCGCCAGGCGTTGTTGCATCGTCTTTTCCCCGCGCTTGCGCGAGAACTCAATCACCCACCGGAACGCAATGGCCGTGCGGGTGGCCGGGGCGATTTCGACCGGCACCTGATAGGTGGCGCCGCCGACGCGCCGCGACTTCACATGAAGCAGGGGCTTGGCGTTGTCGATGGCCTGGGTGAAGACGGTCAACGGGTCTTCGCTGGGGAACTTTTCCCGCAGCACTTCGAGCGCGCCGTACACGATGTGCTCGGCGGTGCTCTTTTTCCCGGACATCATCACCGTGTTCACGAACTTGGACACGAGCGGACTCTTGAATTTGGGATCCGGCAGCGTCCTGCGTTTCTGGATTTCACGTCTTCTCGGCATCGTTCACACCACCTACTTCTTAGGCTTCTTTACGCCGTACTTGGAACGGCTGACCCAACGGCCGACATGAACCTTCTTGCCGCCGTCATCTTTCACACTGGCTGTGCCGCCGCAATCGCCCATCGCGTCCAATACGCCGCGGATGAGGTGATAGCGGACGCCCGGGAGGTCTTTGACACGGCCCCCGCGGATCATCACCTGCGAGTGTTCCTGCAGATTGTGGCCGACGCCCGGAATGTACGCGGTCACTTCCATGCCGTTTTTCAGACGGACACGGGCGACTTTGCGCAGCGCCGAATTCGGTTTCTTGGGCGTCATCGTGGAGACGCGCGTGCAGGTGCCGGAAGCCTGCGGACAGGACTTCAGCGCCGGCGACTTCGTCTTCGACGCCTTCGTCTCGCGGCAGTTTCGTACTAACTGGTTAATCGTTGGCAAAACAGCTTCCCTTACGAGAGGTGGGTTACTCAGCGCGGAACCGCGCTGTCAACAACGGCCCACCATCGTACCACAGTTCCGGGCTTATGTCAACAATTTTATTCCGACCCCGATTCCCGCCCGTTCGGGAACCCTACACCACTCACGCGGGGCCATGCGTGAAGAGGAAGTATCGCATTTTTCGGAAGGGCAAGTCAAGTTTCTCACGGACGGCGCCACACCCCCTCTCCGGACGCCTCCCGGAGGAGGCGCTGCGGGCGCTTGGCGGCAGCCCGCCGCACCGGATATGCTCTCCAAAAGTCAACAGGAGGGAGCGCTACTGATGAAGTTTCCCCGTCTGCCGGAAACAACGCGGCTGGAACGGCTCATGCCGCCTGCGGCCGCGGTGCGCCTCGCGCTCGATACGGACGCCTTCAACGAGATCGATGATCAGTTTGCTGTGACATATGCGGCACTGTCTCCTGAACGGATGCGCGTTGAGGCGTTCTATGCGGCGCCCTTTCTGAATGCGCGTTCCACAAGCCCCGAAGACGGGATGGAAAAGAGCTACGACGAGATCCTGCGCTTGCTGTCCCGCTTGGGCCGAAGGCCGGAGGGCCGCACGTTTCGGGGTTCGACGCGTTATCTCGATACGCGCGACCCGGAGGACAGCCCGGCCGCGCGGGACCTCGTGAAGCGGGCCATGGCGGCGGCGGATGCGCCGCTGTACGTCGCGGCGATCGGCGCCATTACGAACGTGGCGAACGCGTTGCTAATCGAGCCCCGGCTGGTTGAACGCATCGTGGTCGTTTGGCTGGGCGGCCAGCCCGAGCATTGGGCAGATACGCGTGAGTTCAATCTCGGCCAGGACATGACCGCGGCGCGTGTCGTGCTGGACTGCGGCGTGCCGCTGATCCGGATTCCCTGTTATGGCGTGGCGTCGCACCTGCTCATGAGCCTGCCCGAACTTGAGCAGCACCTGCGCGGGACCGGCCCCATCGGAGAGTATCTGATCGAGATTTTTCGCGACTATCGCGAGGACCACTTCGCGTTCGCGAAGGAACTCTGGGATCTCAGCGCCGTCGCGTGCCTGGTGAATCCCACCTGGACGCCTTCCCGACTCGCCCCGAGCCCGGTGCTCCGCGACGACTGCACCTGGGGCTTCGACCCCGCGCGCCATGTCATCCGGACTGTCACTTTCGTTCACCGCAATCCAATCTTCCGCGACCTGTTTCTGAAGATCGCAAAGCATATGTGAGCCTGTTCGGCGCGCGAGACTCGCCGGGTTGGCGGAGCGGCCTGAATATGATCCTTTGTGCCGCCGGGTGCTATACTCGGGGGAATCCAAACCATTTTCTGCAGAAAAGGGACCGTTCATGAATCCAGAAAACCGCGAACAGACTTTGGTTCTTATTAAACCGGACGCCCTCAAGAATTCGCTGACGGGCTATGTGCTTTCCCAGCTTTCCGAATTCCACACGGGGCTGCGCTTCGCCGCGGCGAAGATCGTGTGCGTGAGCCGGATGCTGGCCGAGGAGCACTACGCCGAGCATCAGGGCAAGCCGTTCTTCTTCTCTCTGCTCGACTATATCCGCGGCGCGGTGCATTATCCGGACGCGCCGGGGCGCCGCCGCGTCATCGCGTTTGTCTATCAGGGCCAGAACGCGATTCAGAAAGTGCGTGACATCGCGGGGCCGACGAATCCGCATGCGGCGCGCGACAACAAGCCGGGCTGCGTCCGGGCGCTGGGCACGATTGTGCCGGTCAAGGACGCGGCGGGCAATGCGCTGGGCGACCGCATGGACAACCTGATCCACGCTTCCGCGTCGGTCCCCGAGGCCGAGCGCGAGATCAAGTTGTGGTTCCGTCCGGTGGACATCCCCCCCATGATGCGCCTGTACCCGACCGAGGTCAGCGGCGAACACTACTATTTCAAGGACAACCAGCTGTACACGGCGTACGAGCCGGGAAGCACCTGCCTCGTGGCGCCCGGCGAGATCGTTTGGAAGTCCGACTTCGACGTGCTGCGCGGCCTCTCCACAGCGTGCTCGATTCAGGCCGTGGCGGCGAAGTACCTCATCAACGGCATGCCCGAAACGGACTGAGGGCGTGGCGCGCGCACGGGCATTCGCAACGGCGTTGCCCGGAGCTGCCCGGGGCTTGTCCGGGCAGTCGTCCACGGCGTAACATGCCTGGAATATCGTTAGAATGGCCAAGGGAAGAAAGGGCAGCGGAATGGATCGAAGGGCGTTTATGACAGTATCGGCCTTGAGCGGCGTGGCGGCACTGGGCGGGCATGGCGGCGCGAACGCTGCGGAAGGCGGAGCGCGCGACGTCTATGAACTGCGCAGTTACACGCTGGAGACGGAGGCGCAGAAGGCCGGCCTCGAAGCGTTCATGGCCGACGCGTGCATCCCGGCACTGAACCGCCTGGGCATCACGCCCGTCGGGGTATTTGAGACGGCCGACGCGTTGAGCCCGGTTTACGTGCTGCTCCGCCATCCGTCTCTGGAGAGCGTGGCGGCCCTGCGGCCGAAGCTTGCGGGCGATGCCGAGTATCTGTCCAAAGGCGCCGCGTTTCTCGACGCGCCGGCCGCTGCTCCCGCCTACAAGCGGGTCGAGAGCTCTCTTCTGATCGCGTTCACGGGCATGCCGCAGCTCGAAGTCCCCTCGAAGGCACCGGGCCGGGTGCTGCAGTTGCGCATCTATGAAAGCCCGAGCATCAAGACGAATCAGAAGAAGATCGAGATGTTCAACACGGCCGAACTGGCCATCTTCCGGCGGACGGGCCTGAAGGCCGTCTTCTTTGGGGAAGCGATCGCCGGCGCGAAGATGCCCAACCTCACGTACATGCTCTCGTTTGATTCCCCGGATGCGCAGAAGGCCGCGTGGGACGCCTTCCGCGCCGATCCCGACTGGCTGAAGCTCCGCGCCATGCCCGAGTATGACGACAAGGCGATCCTCTGCGGGATCACGAACCTGTTGCTCAAGCCCGCGGCCTGTTCGCAAGTCTGAAGCTGTGCCGGCCGTGCGCCGGCAATCGAGGAGAGCGAAGTATGCGGAGAGCGGTGCCCATTCTCCTGTTGGCCTTGTTGCCCGTGCTTGCCCTGGGGCAGGACGCGGCGCCCAGGAAAGCGAATGTCCTGATCGTGTACTACAGCGCCAAGGGCCATACTCAGGCCATGGCGGAAGCCGTGGCCAAGGGCGCGGCCGCGGTCGAGGGCGCCGCCGCACGCGCCGTGAACGTCGCCGAGGCGAAAGTCGAGGACGTGCTCGACGCCGATGCCGTCATCGTGGGCAGTCCCGTGTACAAGGCCAATGTTGCCCCACCCCTGCAGGAATTCATCAATCAGTGGCCCATCAAGGACAAGCGGCTGAAGGACAAGCTGGGCGCGGCCTTCGCCACAGGCAGCGGCATCTCCGCGGGCGAGGAACTCACGCAGATGAGCCTCCTGCATTCCATGCTCGTTTGCGGGATGCTCGTGGCCGGCGGGCCCGATGCCGGCCAGCCCTTCGGCGCCTCCGCCGTGACGGGAGAGAATCCTTCTGGGAAGGACGACGAGAAGCCGGAGGCGCTCGTGAACGAGCACTATCTTAAGAAGGGCGAGGCGCTGGGGACACGCATTGCGCAACTTGCCGTGCGCCTGAAGTCCGCGAAGTAGCCCCCAGCGCTCATCTCGCCGGTTTGCGTTTCGCGGATCAAGTTGCGAGAATCCGCCGCATGAGAAACCGCCTCCAACTGCCCCGGCGCAATGCGTTGCCGCCCGTGGATCCCGATGCGGAACCGACGCGCTATTACTACTGGCCGCTCGTCGGATGGTTCTATCGCAAACGGCTGCAGATGGCGCTGGACGCACTCGAAGCGCGTCCGTATCCGCGCCTGCTCGAAGTGGCCTGCGGCAGCGGCCTCTTCCTCCCCAGCCTGCGCCCGCTGTGCGAGGAATTACACGCGCTGGATCGCCACGAGCACCTCGAAAGCGTCCGGCAGGGACTGGCCCGGCTCGGGGTCGCCGCGGAACTCCGCCAGGGCGATGCCCTTGCCATGCCGTACGCCGCCGAATCCTTTGATGCGGTCGTCAACGTGAGCATGCTCGAGCATCTGCCCGAGCCGGGGGACGCCATTGCCGAAATGCTGCGTGTGCTCAAACCGGGCGGCCGGCTCGTGCTCGGGTTTCCCTGCCGGAACCCCGGAATGGACGCGTTCTTCCGGCTGCTGGGCTTTGACCCCCGTGCCATCCATCCGTCCTCCCATCAGGATATTCTCGCCACGCTGCGGCAACGCCGGCCCGGGTTCACGCTGGCCGTGCTGCCCCGCTGGCTTCCGCTGGACTTTTCGCTGTACTGTGTCTGCACGATGACAAAATAGGCTTCGCGTTCCGGTGCGCCCGGGCACCGAAGCTGGGGAGAAGACGGGTTATGTCGCGCTTTGCCACCCGACAGGCGTTCGCGCTGATCGGCAGCGGAGTCTTCTTCGCCGGGCTGCTGCTGGTCTATGTCGCGTCCTCGCTTCATTATCCCTATTACTTGCTCTGGGACGGCGACTTCGTGCCGGCGCTGGATACGCTGCTCATCGGCGACGGCCAGTTGCCCGCGCACGTGCATCATCCGGCCTTGGGGGTGTATCTCATTCTCGTCCCCGTGACGCACATCGGCCACGCCCTCGACCTCATGTCGCTCACGCGGCTCACGGACCTGTACACGGCGTTGAACCCCTTTCCGTGCGTCGCCGAGTTCATCACGCAACTGCGGCTCGTGTTTCCGTTTCTCGTGCTGATGCTCGTGATGGCGCTCTGGCTCACGATTGCGGCGGCGTTCCGCCCGGGCATCTTGGCCGGCCTTGCGATGATTCTGTTTCTTGGCGTGCAGGAATCCCTCTTCTTCGATGCGAGCATGATCCGGTCGGAACTCGTGAGCGTAATGATGTGGTCGTTTGCCCTGCTCGCGCTGGCCGTGGCCGCGGGCCGGCGCATTCCCGCAAGGAAAGCCCTGTGCCTGCTCCTCGCGGGACTCTTCCTCGGGCTCGCCTTCATGACGAAAGTGCAGAGCATGCTCTTCGTGGTGATTGCGGCCCTGTTCTACTTGCTCATCGAGTCCTTCCATGGACCGGATCCCCTTGCACTGTCCAAGAGAAGCGCGTTGGGCATGTGGCTCCTGAGCGTGACGGCCTTGCTCGGGTTTGCGGCGCTCTTCTTTGCGGCGTGGGGACAGCCTGTGCCGTGCGCCCGCTTCCAGAACGATTGGGACAGCTACTTCTGGGCGGGCTATTACGGCGTCGAGTTCACGCGATGGCGCGGCGCGGGCCTGCCCGCATTGCTGGCGCTGCTGGCGATTGCCGGCGTCCAGGGAACGCTTCTGTATGCGCGCCGCACACGTTCATGGGCCTATCGGCTGACGTTGATCGCGACGCTGCTCGCCGCGGGCTTCCTCGCCGCGTTCCTGCTGCATTTCCTGCTGTATCGCGATCCCGCCCAAGGCTGGCAGTATCTCCTGACGAACTTTAAAGTGATGTTCTTCCGCGATCGAAGGCATTTCGAGCCGACAACCCTGAACTACAACCGGCTCGATTTGCAGGCGATGGCATGGCACTTCCGCTATGTCCTGGGCGCGCATGCCGCCGTGCTGGGCCTGGCCTTGCTGCTCCGGCTGTTCCGGCTTCTGCGCATGACGTGGACCGGGATGGGTTTGATGTGCGCGCTGAGCGGCCTTGCCGCGGTGAATGCCTGTTTTCTGCTGCGCTACGCGGACAACGACATGATCTGGCTTCAGCCCCTGTTCAACTTCCTCAGCCTCGCCTACGTCTTACTCATCGCCCGGCGCGCGGTGCGTCTCCGCGTCCCGCTGCGGGCCGCCGGCGTTGCGGCGCTTGCCGTCGTCTTCGCGGCGGACGCCGCGGATGTGGGCACGATTCACCGCCGCATCGACGCCAACTTCAATTTCTTTGGCTGGAAAGACACCTGGCTCATGCAGGGGATTTTCGGGGGACACAAGGATTACGACCGCTTCATCAAGGCCTTCTACGCCACGGACGGCATGCGCGATGAAGGGCTCCGCCAGGCGCGCATCGTCCGCTACAACCGGCGCCTGGCCAACTTCGTGTTGCAGAACCAGGCCGTGCCCGCCACCCGGCTCGGCGTCGTCTCGGCCGGTTTCCCCTTGTGGTGCGGCGATCTCGACTGGCGCATCGCATCCTTTTCGCCCGGCCTCGAAGCCGCATTAGTGGTTGACAGCGCCTCGATCCCGCGCAAGGCCTTTGCGTTCTACGACAAGGACAGCGTCCGGAAAGTGCACAACTACCCCGAGAAGTTCCGCTTTCCCGAAGGGCGCGACGCGCTTGCCCTCCTCACGCGCGCCGATACGGACGCCTATCTGTTTGTTGAGGAATCAGACAAGGCGCCGGCGTTGCAGGCGCTGAACGATTACCGCTTTCCCATCGCCGAGGCCACGGACAAGATCATCGAAGTGGCCAAAGGGGCGGAACGCCGCACGCTGCGGGGCCTCCTGCTGGTGAATTACGCCGAGCTGCCCCTCGATGCACTCAAACAACGCTTCAGCGTCGTCCTGGTTCCCCATCAAGGCTGGGCCTCTTCCCTTGCCGCGCGCACCCCGGCCCCGTGAGGGCGCACGTGCTGCGTGACTGCCGCTCGCTGAACGCCGCCGGCCCGTCCTGACGCTGGCATGCCGGGGGCGGCGCCTCCGTTCGCCGTTCTCTTCGGCGCTTGTATCGCAACGCGGTTTCGAAGAGAATAACCGCTGATGATCAGGAAGGGAGGTTGTATGACGCCAAAGGAACGGGTTCTCACGGCGATCGCGCACCGGAAGCCGGATCGTACGCCTATCCAGACGTATCTCACGCCGGAGATTCAGCAGAGGCTGATGGAACATTTCGGATTTGAGACGGCCGAGGAACTGCTGCAGCGGCTGGGGGTGGATCTGCGCAGCGTGAATCCGCCGTACGTGGGACCGCTGCCGCCGGTCCCCGCGGGGTGCGACTATGTGGATGAGTGGGGCACGGGCTATGTCCACTTCGATCATGGCCACGGCGGGACGTATCCCGAGCCGCGCCATCTGGCGCTGGCCGCCATCAGCAGCATGGAGGCGTTCGAGGCGTATCCGTGGCCGAAGGCGGAGGATTTCGACTACAGCCAGGTTGAGCCGCAATGCGAACGGTTCCGGGAGTACGCCCTCTGCGCGGGTCACGCGGGCATGCCGGACATCGTGAACGGGGTTGGACGCGGCCGGGGCATGGAGCAGGTGCTGCTGGATATCATCACGAACGATCCGGTGGGCGTGGCAATCGTTGATAAGCGCTGCGACTACTTTTTCGAATTCGCACGGCGGACGCTGGAGGCGGCCAGGGGCAAGGCGGATATCCTGTGCCTCGGCGAAGACACGGGCAATCAACTCGGCCCGATGTTCTCGCTGGAGGTCTTCGATGCCTTCTTCCGTCCGCGCCTCAAGCGCTTTTTTGATCTTGCGCACGATTTCGGCTGCAAGGCGATGCTGCACTCGTGCGGCAACACGCGCAAGCTGCAATCTCGCTTCATCGAGATGGGCCTGGACGTGCTCGATGCGATGCAGCCCGAGCCCGCCGGGATGGATCCGGCGGAACTGAAAGCGGAGTCGGGCCGAAGCCTGACGTTCTGCGGACTCATCAGCACGCAGAAGACGCTGCCCTTCGGCACAGTCGAGGAATGCCGCGCGGAAGCGCGCCATCGCTTGCAGCTTTTCGACGCGGGCGGGTACATCTTCTCGCCTGCCCACTGCATCCAGGCGGACAATCCCGTCGAGAATGCGCTCGCCATTTACGAGGAAGCCCTGGGGCTCGCGCCCGGGACTTTTTCACGCTAGAAAGGAAAGGGACATGGGACGATTTGCCTTCATGATGCGGCTGAAAGATGAGAGCGTCATTCCGGAATACGAGCGGCTGCACGTGGACATCGGCGATGCCGTGCGCGCGGCGCATACGCGGGCGGGCTTCGGCAACTATTCGATCTTCCGGGCCGGCCTGGACTTGTTTGGCTATTACGAGGCGGAGGATCCGGCCGGCTGCCTCACGCGCATCGCGTTCGAGCCCATCATGCAGGAGTGGTGGGCCAAGACAAATCCGCTCATGCTGACCGAAGGCGGGAAGCCGTTGTTCAAGCCCATCCCCGAGGTCTTTCACATGGACTGAGGCCGGCTGCGCGGGGAACTGGATCCCAGGGCGGCGTTCCCCCGGTGCGGGATCGCGGCGGGCCGTGCCATTCTACTCCCGGATTTCCCGCCGGATTGCACGGATGCGGTCGTAGCGATAGTCATACGCCGCCTCGCCGCCGCGCTGCGTTGCGTAGAACACGTAGAGCCAGGGATGACCGCCGCGCGCGGTGACAAGCGCCTGCGGCACGTGGCACGCGGCCGCGTCGGCATCGGGCGGAATATAGCCCACGATGCGCCAGTGCAGTCCGTCATCCGAAACCGCTTCGCACAGTTGCCGGGTGGTCCAGTTCTTCGCCTCCTGCGACGTGGACACTTTCGGCGGGAAGCCGGAGGGGTCCGAGAAGCAATAGTAGCGGTTGCCGGCCTTGGCCACGCTCGGATTGGGCCAGTTGAGAATCAACGAGGCGCGCGGGTCATGCTGAATCCGGAAGGCATCTTTCGCGGCGAAGTCGCCGGCATTCTCGGCGTAGCCGAGGCAGACGCCCTGCGGCGGATTCCAGTAGTCGAACCAGAGCTTCCATTTCCCCTCGTCCCACAGGAGGGAAGGGCGGTGAAAGTCGCACACGAATTCCGTGTCCGTGGCGGCTTCCTGCGCTTCCCGGGACTCGATCAGGAGCGGTGATTCCGTCTTGTGCCAATGGATGCCGTCGCTTGACGTGGCGCCCATGACGCACAAGAGGAGTCCGTCCACGTGTTGCCGGGTCTTCTTGTACTCCGGCGCACTCGTGGCGCTGTAGGCCATGTAGTAACGGCCGTCCTTCCACACGACCGACGGGTCGCCGTTGTGCCAGGAATCGTAGTATCGGTCGCTTGCCGCGAGCACGGCTTTCCAGCGTTCGGGCTTCATGTCCTTGTCCCACTGATCCGCGCCCGCGTAGATTTCCCAGTGCGCGAGGTCTTTGGAGCGCGCGTGGTAGATGGCGTCGCAGCCCGCGACGCCGGGATTCGTGTCCGAGGCGGCCCAACCGAAGAACCACATCAGGAAGGGATAGTCCTCGCCCGGCCGTTCAACCACGCAGGGCTGATACATGTTGCAGAAGTTCCAGATTAGGGTGCCATCGGCCTGTTCCCAATCCGCGCGATCCTGAATGGCGCGTCCATAGCCGTTGTCCGGCGGCGTGATGAGCACGCCGGCGCCAAACATGCATGTCACGAGGCCGACGTAAAGCATGACCGGTCTCCCTTTCTGTCTCTCAGTGCCACCTCCTCCAAGCGCTCCTCCCTCCGCACGCCTCGGGACGGGCACTATCTTCCGGCTCATGGCTCCGCGATGAAGCCGTGGAAACGTCCCATCCAATACGGCAGCAGATAGGCGGCGCCGTCGTCCTCGTGGCGGCCCGTGCCCGCATCGTCGGGTTCATACGGATCGCCATTCCATTTCTTGAAGGAGCGTTCATCGGCGGGCAGCACCCGGTTGAGCACCGGCCGGCCGAAGCGATTGGGGAGCGGCGAGAAGGCCACATCCGCGCGGTGGCTGTTGATCATGCCCCATTCGCGGCGGTCCGTGGGGATCTGCCGCAGGTTTTCGATGGCGCCCTCGATATCCACCGTGCGCGGCGAAACCGTCGCCGTGACAAACGTGTAGAAGCTGGGCTGTTCCGCGCGGACGACCTCATAGTGGCGCCGCACGCCCACACTGAGCGCGCGCCGCACCACGGGATCGTCTTCGAGCTGGAGTATGGGGTACCACGCGACGTAGCCCAATTGATCGTCCGAGTGGTTGTTCGAGTCCGGAAACGACTTCTTCGTCAGCATGATGTTGTTTAGGTAGCCGTGCTTCGTAATGAGCTTGCGATAGTGCTTCTCGTATTTCTTGTCGCCCGTGATGTAATGCGCCACTTTCAGGAAGGAAAGGATTTGGAGGCTGTTCAGGCCGGCTTCCGTGGCTTCCGCCGGGTTCTCATTCAGCGACTTCGGGTCCCAGAATCCCCAGCGCGTGCGCTTGCCGTGCCAGTCGATCAACTGATAGCCGTGCTCCGTCAGGTGGTCGGTCAGCGCGCGGACCTGCTTGATGATCAGGGCCTTCTCCTCGGGGTCGTTCTTGGCGATATGCTCGTAGAAGGCATAGAACGCGAGATAATGCCCGTCAATTTCGTCACTCGAAGTGTCGCTCTTCCAGTACATTTTGCCATCGGGCGTCGGTTGCCACTGCTTGCCCCGTTTCTTGCCCTCTTCCGGCGGCAGGACGCTCCGCGCCACGAGTCCCGGGATGCCCGAAGCGTTCTGGAGCATGTACAGGGCATGCATGCCTTCGCGGGCCGACGCCTTCGCTGCCTCGTCCTTCGTCACGCCATAACAGAGCGACATGGCGGCCACGTGATACGCGGTCCACAGCCCATCGTTGTCGTTGTCGTGGATGGTGTGCGCCTTGGGGTCTTCCGCATCATCCAATTGGCAACTGGCAACCATGCCGAGGCGGCGGTGCCGTTCGTTGACGCGGCGCTCGATAGTCTGCGCCTTCTCGAGGAGGGTGGTCTTCACCGCGTCGAGCCGGCCGATCCCCGCGTCCGTGAGGAAGTACGCGGGCATGCCGCCCGCGGCGAGCGCAATCGCCTTGACGTGATCGCCTGGCAGGTAGCGTTTTCCGGCCCGGTAAAGCCATTGCCGCCCGGTTTCGTAGGGAAGATGCAGAATCGCTCCCTGCGGCGTGCCTATCCAGACGTGGTCCTGGCCGTCGATGGCCAGGGCCGTCACGTGCTCCACAGGCAGGCCGTCCTTGCCCCGAATCGAAGTCCACGTGCCGTCCGGCTTGAGCAGGCTGAGTCCGGCCGGCGTGCCCACCCACAGCACCCCCTTTGAATCCGCGGCTAAGGCCGTGACCCGCGTCGCCAGCGGCCCCGCCA
This sequence comes from Candidatus Hydrogenedentota bacterium, assembly GCA_903837785.1. GTDB lineage: Bacteria > Hydrogenedentota > Hydrogenedentia > Hydrogenedentales > CAILVY01 > CAILVY01. The sequence continues at coordinate 19,708 of CAILVY010000126.1, read as the reverse complement.
CGCCATAACTCGTGTGCCGCGACCAAGCCGCGTCCGGCGATTTCCGGCTGTAGAGCCCGTCCTCCGTGCCGCACCACTCCGTGCCGTTCACTGAAATCTGGCCGTGGATGACCGCGCCCCCGCCCAAGGCGGGCAGAGGGTCTTTCCGAACCAGGAGTGCGCCATCCTGTCCCACGGAAATCCCCGTGGCACCATCCGCCGAAATCCCCGGAACCGCTGCACGGACATGCTCATAGAACGGTTCCACCACCACCGGCAGGTCCCGGTTCGTCGCCGTCATGTCGTGTGGCACCCCGATATTCATGAGCTTCACTTGATCCGGGACCCAAGACCCCGGATGTGCTTGCCCCGCGCCAATGCTGAATGCACATAAGCCCGCCAACAGAAAGATCGCCATGGTTGCCTCTCGATGTTCTCAAATTGCCGCGCCACTTCTTCAAGACTGCCAAAGCCTCTGCCGGGATTCAAGACGTTGCAGGACGGCGTCTCCGCCAGCACCGAAAAAGTCCTTTCCGGAGCAGAAAAAGCGACGGCGGAAGTACAGGACTTCCGCCGTCGTCTTCTCTATCGTCTTGTCAGTTGGCAGTCTTGGCCGCGGCGCACCGGCGCAGCACGCGGGCGCCCACAAGGGCCAATGCCGCGCTTATTGCGAGCAGGCCCAGATTCCCGGACGCGGGCACCTTCTCCTCACGCACCGTGACGTTCACTGGCCCGAAGACCTTGTGGCCGTCGTCATAGACGCACGTGTAGTCGCCGGAGTCCGATACGCGCAGGGCGTGGATGTGCAATTCGCGCCAATGGGTTCCGGACAGCACCGCGTCGTTGGAGAGGGGCACGCCGTCCTTGCGCCATTCGAAACCGCCGGGAAGATTGACCGGATCGGGGACCGACAGGCAGAACGGGACGCCGGGATTGTAGATGCCGCCGGTGGAATTCGCGCAGGTATTCTGCGGCGTCATGGCCGGATCGAGCACGGCCATCACGTACATTGCCCGACCGCCCATCGGCATGAAGAAGTCGTATTCCTGGCGGTTGGTGCTGCCGTCGCCGTCCGCGTCGCCGTTCGGGCCGAGATATTCGCCGAGCAGCGTGTAGTTGGCGGGGTCGGGAACGCTCGTGCCCGCCGGCAATTGGATGAACACGCTCACCGCGCCCATCAGCAGGACGGGCAGGCGCGAGGAACCGAAATCGCCTTCGGTCATCATGCCGGCGAGCAGGGTTTCGACGCCGGGGATCATCTTGTCGAAGCGGTTGCCGTCGCCGCCGAGGTCGCTGTGCATCTGGGCGTAGTTGCGCTGCCACGCCGCCGCCACGATGGCGTGGGTGATGCCGCCCGTGGCGCTGCAATCGAGGGCCGGGTTTTCCAGGCACGCAGAGATCACGCCCTCTTCGAAGGAATCGAGCATGCCGTTGCCGACGATGCCGGGCGGGCTGATGCTGATGCTGCCGCCGTTCACGTCGCAGAGGTCGGGGGTAAACGGCTGGTTGCCGAACATCCAGGCGGCGGGCGCGAGGCTCCGGTCGAGCGAGTACATGGCGCCGTCAAAATCGTCGGGCCCGTCGAGGGCCGGATCGGCGTACGAGATGGGGCCGTTGTGCGTGAAGCCGCCGTTGCCCGCGCCGGGCCCACCCAGCGGCTTGCCGCCGGTGTCCGCGATTGTGCCGTCATCCAGAAGCACGAGCTGCGCGGGACCCACCTCGCTGTTGAGATCGACTGTAACGGTGTACACGGCGCCCGAGCCGTTGACCGCGGTTACGATGCCGGCGCTGACGCCGTTCACGGCGAAGTCCGTGGCATCCACGCCGCTGACGGCCTGGCTGAAGGTGACCCGGAACTGGGCCGTGGGCGCCTTGCTGGCTTCGAGCGGGAGAATCTCCATCACTGCGGGCCAGGACATCCACTCGCCGTAGAATTCGTCGATGCAGCGGCGCGCAAGAATGTCATAGCCCTCCATCGTCAAGTGAATGTCCTTGTCCATGAGGGCGCTGAGCGGGGTGAAGTAGGCGGGATTTCCCCCGGGCATGGGCACGTAATTCTGGGCGTAGCCCCCGGGCAACGGCACGGAGTGCGCCGGAATGGGGGGCGTGGCTTCCGTGATGCCGTAGTGATACTGCATGAGGCCAAGGTTGTGGATGTAGAACGCGCGCGGATTCCCCTGCACAAGCGCGAGTTTGCTCTGCTCGTACTGCGCCCACACGGCGTTCACCTGCTCCGACGTCGCGCCGCCCATCGTGTGGTGCGCGAAATCGTAGCCGCAAAGCCCCACGCGGATGTTGGGGCGCACGGACAAGATAAAGTCGATCACGGAGGCCAGATGCGCGTTCACATCGTCGACAAAGGCCTGCAACTGCTCCGGCGGCATGCTCGGGGACCAGTTGCTCCGGTGCAGGAAATCGTTGCCACCCAGGCTCACGTGGACAATGTCGATCGTGGGATACGTCAGCAGTTCTTCCCGAACGACATCGAGGTACGACGGCGTGTCAAACTCATCCGCCATCACCCCGATCTCGCAGGTGCGACTGCCACGCTGCCCGTAGCCCGCCAGGTTCGGGTACTCCTGAATCACCGTATCGAAGGAGCGCAGGATCTGCATAAATCCCGGCCAACTGTCGCCCACGAGCAAGATACGCGGGATGTCCGACGAGCCCGCCCCGGCGGAAGCGGCCACGAAAACACACAGAACGGCCATTAACAAGAATCTGAACTTCATAGAACCTCCCAAACACCTTGTTGCCTCGAAAAGCAATATAACACGAATTCAACGATAATTTCTAACCATCCCGCCCAGTTTGAGGGTTGCGTCCAAGGTGGTTCGGGCTGGCATAATCCTGGAAACCGGGTGTGCACAACTGAGGAGCGGGATCGATATGCGGAACACAAGCCGATACTGCGTTTGCCTGGGGCTGGGTGTGCTGATGCTGCTGGGCGGATCCGCGTTGGGCCAGACCACGTTGTACGTGGCGGTGAACGGAAATGACGCGTGGTCCGGGACACTGCCCGGACCGAACGCGGAAAACAACGATGGTCCGTTCGCCTCGCTGGAACGCGCGCGTGATGCGGTCCGCGCGCTGAAGGCGGGCGGGGCGTTGCCGGCGGGCGGTGTGCAGGTGCTGCTGAAAGGCGGCATCTACGCATTGTCCAAGCCGCTCGAACTCGGCGCGGAAGACAGCGGTACGGCCGAGACGCCGGTTGTCTATGCGTCGGCGCCGGGCGAGAACGTCCGGCTGATGGGCGGCAAGGCGGTGACCGGGTTCCAGCCCGTGACGGATCCCAAAGCGCTGGAGCGGCTCGACGAATCGGCGCGCGCCAACGTGGTGCAGGCGGACCTCAAGACGCTGGGCATCACGGATTTCGGCCCGCCGGACGGCGGCGGCATGGAAGTCTTCTTCCAGGATCAGCCGATGACGCTCTCCCGCTGGCCGAACGAAGGCTTCGTCCGCATTGTCGATCTCGTGGAGAAGGACGATCACGCCATCCACGGCGTGCCCGGGAGCAAGACGGGCAAGTTCACGTATGACGGAGATCGTCCCAAGCGCTGGATTGGCGAGAAAGACCCGTGGCTGCACGGCTACTGGTTCTGGGACTGGTCGGATCAGCGGCAGCAGATTGAGTCCATTGATGTCGAGAAGTCGATCATCGCGATCAAGCCGCCGTATCATGGCTATGGCTACCGCAAGAACCAGTGGTATTACGCGTTTAACATGCTCTCCGAACTGGACCGTCCCGGCGAGTGGTACATGGACCGCGAGGCGGGGACCTTGTACTTCTGGCCGCCCGCGCCGCTCGATACCGGCAGTGTCGTGGTCTCCGTGCTGCCCACGCTGATCACGATGAAGGACGTTTCCTTCGTCACGTTGCGCGGCATGCTGCTCGAGGCCGGGCGCGGCACCGCTATCGGCATCTCGGGCGGGGCGCAGGATCGCATCGAAACCTGCACGCTGCGCAACATGGGTTCCGGCGCCGTGAGCGTGGGCGGCGGCGAACAGCACGCCGTGACGGGCTGCGAGATTTACGCGATGGGCGGCGGCGGCATCAGCCTGGACGGCGGCGATCGCACGACGCTCACGCCCGCGAAGCACCTGGCGGAAAACAACCATATCCACGACTACGGGCGGTGGTACCGCATGTATCAGATGGCGATCGCGCTGAATGGCGTCGGCAACCGCGCCGCGCACAACCTGATCCACGATGCGCCGCACATCGCCATCACGTTTGGCGGAAACGACCACGTCATCGAGTTCAACGAGATTCACCACGTCTGCGAGGAGTCCAACGATGCGGGCGCGATCTACGCGGGACGCAATTGGACGATGCGCGGCACGCTGATCCGCCACAATTACCTCCATGACATCACCGGGTTTGAGGGGCGCGGCTGCGTCGGCGTCTATCTCGACGACATGTTCTGCGGCACCACGATTTACGGCAACCTCTTCCACAAGGTTACGATGGCCGCGTTCATCGGCGGCGGACGCGACAATGTCTATGAGAACAACGTCTTCGTGGACTGCGCGCCGGCCCTGCACATCGACGGGCGGGCACTGGGCTGGGCAGGCTACCACAGCGACGACTGGATCAAGGAAGGGCGGGAGAAAGGCACGCATCTCGGCATCGCGTTCCTGAAGCCGCCCTACACGGACCGCTATCCGCAGTTGCTGACGATTCTCGACGACGAACCCAAGGCGCCGAAAGGCAACGTGATCGCGCGGAACATCTGTGTGGGCGGCAAGTGGGACGACGTCGAGGAAGCGGTCCGCCCGATGATCTCCTTCCAGGACAATCTCGTGAACGAGGATCCGCATTTCGTGGATGCGGCCAATCTCGACTTCCGGCTCAAGGACGACGCGCCCGCGTTTAAGCTCGGGTTCAAGCCGATCCCGATTGAACAGATCGGGCTCTTGAAGCCCGAGCAGGCGCCGGTCGCCGTACCGGATCGTGCGGGAGACCTGCATCTGGTCAGCGTTATCGACGTGCAGAATTTCGGCGCGGAAACCCTTCGTGTCGGCGATCTGAACCATGACGGCGGGCCGGACCTGCTCTTCGTGCAGAGCGTGCGCGCCACCCGCGAAATCACCTGTCTCACCGCCACGAGCATCTTCGGCGAAGTGCTCTGGCAAAATGGCGTGCCCTCGCTGGATCACGGCGAAATCTACAGCGACCTGCCCGTGCAAATTTACGACTGGGACCGCGACGGGAAGAACGAGGTGCTCTATGTGCGCCAGGCGGTCTATGCCGAACCCCCCTTTGACGGCCAAACGCCGCGCGAACGCGCGGCACGCTACGAAGGCAACGCCACGATGGCGGTCCTTGACGGACAGACAGGCAGGGAGAAGGGCACCTTCGCCCTGCCCGCGCCCGCGGACGATTCTTTCCTCTTCGCGGATCTCACGGGGAGGGGCCGCCGTGAGGATCTTGTGGTGAAAGACCGCTACTGGAACATGTGGGGCATGGGACACGACGCGTCCGTGCTCTGGCATTGGGAAGGCTCGACGGGCCATTTTCCCGCGATTGCAGACGTGGACAGCGACGGCCGGGACGAGGTCTTCGTCGGTTTCGCCCTGGTCGACCACGATGGCAAGGAAATGTTCTCACACGATGCACACGGCGCGCATCAGGACGCGGCGTGGATTACGCACGGCCCCGATCACGCCTGGCAGTTGCTCTTCGGCAATGGCGGTATCCATTGCCTCGCGCCGGATGGTTCGGAACGTTGGAGCCACCCGCTGGGTGAAGCGCAACACGTGGTCGCAGGCCATTTCCGCGATGATTCGCCCCTTCAGTACATCGTGATCGATCGCACGCCGGTGCCGCACCGCCGCGACGAGAATGCCTGGGGGATTCTGTACCTCTATGGCGCGGACGGCACCGAAATCTGGAGCCGCAAGCAGGAGAAAGGCGCGTGGGCCATTGCGCCCGAACCCATCCGGTGGCTGGGGCATGGCAAGCCGCAGTGTGTGATGATCTACGGCCGGGGCTATGGCCAGCCCGCGGTGATCTATGACGGGAACGGCGAAGTAGTGGCCACGCTGCCCCTGCAATACACGCCGGGCCGCAGCGAGGCCGACCGCAAGATGTGGTTCTACGGCCTGGTGGCCGATGTGTGGGGCGACGAGCGGGAAGAAGTCCTGCTCTTTGGATCCCGCGGCGCGTGCATCTACGCCAATGCGCAACTCAATGAAGACCCCGCCCTCTACAATGAGACGCTGTATCCCGGGATGTAAGGCGTGGCCCGGCTCCGGCCGATGAAAGGAAATCCCCGGCTCCAGGCAGGAGCCGGGGATCATTCATACTTGCAGGAATCGGATTAGCTGCCGATAGCGCCGGCAAAGCGGGCCATGGGACCATTGACGGGCGCCGGATTGCAGTCCGCATACTTCAGGAAGGCCACATGGCCGTCCATGTAGAGGATATTGGCGCCGCCCGGCACGTGGTTGAACAGCGCGACGTCCGTGGTCACCAGGTCGCCCATAATCCAGATCGTGCTCTGGGCCTTGGCGCTGGCCGCGGGGTTGTTGATGTCGGTGATCATGAAGCGCTCGATGCCTTCACGAAGCCGGTACACGGTATTGCCGGACTGGCCGTTGCCGAGATTCACGCCATAATCGCTCAGGTCCTGATCCTTGTCGGAGCCGGATTCACCGCCGGACATTGCGGGCAGGAAGGCAGAGACGATCGTGTACACCACCTGGGAGGGTCCATTGCCGGTTACACTGCTGCCCAGCATGCCGGCCAACGATGCCAAATCGACCGAAGGCGACGTGCACTCGACCTGATCGAAGACCCAGCCGAAATAGAAGTAGCTCGAGTCGATGATCTTGAGGCCGCGGTTCGCATCCGAACACGGCGTGGCAATGTCGGGCTGGCCCGTAACGGGATTGACGGCGTCGGACGGTTTGTGTTCCGCATCGGAGGGGCAGAAGATGATGGCGGGGTCGGTCAGGTATTCCGGATACAGGCCGCGGAGATCCGCACCCGCGGCAATGAAGAACTCCTCGGGATCGTCCGGGGGAAATCCGGCGGTGTTGCAGTCATACGACTGTCCAACGTAACCCAGGACCGGCGGGAACTTCTCGCCTTTGGCCTCGCCGCCGTACATCTTGTACACGAGGCCCCATTGCTTGAGGTTGTTCTGGCAACTCGAGCGCCGCGCCGCTTCGCGCGCCCGCGCCAGGGCTGGCAGAAGGATCGCCGCCAGAATTCCGATGATGGCGATCACCACCAGCAGTTCGATCAGAGTGAAACCCTTCTTACGCATAGTTACAATTCCTTTCTGTTGAGCCGCACCATGATTCCGTCAATGAATCGGTCACAACTCTCTGCCCTGAGACGCTGCCTCGCGCAACGCGCCTTGCGCGCAGGCAATACGAAACTCTCCGCCATAGTATATGAAAGCGCGCCAGGCGTGTCAACGCCAAAGCGAGAATTGTTTTATTAGCCCTGAAGCAACTCGGCGCACCCCGTAAGCCGCGGCAGGGGACCGGTCCTTTGTCCCACTTTACACTATGCACAGAATTCCCGTTTGGCGCATGCCGGGCGCCGAATGAAGCGGGCAGACGCGTCACTCGAAAACACCCGCGCACTTGTGCTGTACTTGTTGGCAGGCGTCCGGCACCGGTGGATGCCGTTCTTGCAGGGAAGGAGCAATTGCGACATGATTCCCCCGAAAGTGATCGAGAAGATCTCGAAGCGGCTGGATTTGCTGTGCCGTTGGCGCTATGCCCGGGTGGCGGAGGTGCCGCTCGAGATGGCCGAAACCATGGAGCATTTCCGGACGCCGCCGGTGAAACTGGACTATCGCCCCGCCCCGCCGGGCTGCACGTGGGGCGAACATTGGGGGACCGTCTGGTTTCGGGGCAGGCTGGAGGCGCCGCGAAGCTGCCGGGGCAAGCGACTCTATTATCGCCACGAAAGCGTGCCGGAGAAATTCATCTTCATCGAAGGCAAGCCCTTCGCCGGAATGAATCTCTGGCATCGGGAAGTGCTGGTTTTCCCCTACGCGCGGGGCGGAGAAAGCGTGTCGCTGGATATCGAGGCATACGCGGGACATCCGTTCCCGGGCGTGGACGGCTATGATCCCAAACCGCGAACCATTCATTCCGTGGGCGACGCGCCCGCGTCGCCGCCGCCGCATACGCTCACGGCGAGTGAACTTCTGGCGGAGCGCGAAGCGGTCAGCGACTTCTATTACGATGCGAACGTCCTGTACAAGACCGCGCTGACGCTGGAGGAACATTCGCTGCGGCGCGCAGTCATTCTCGAACACGTGAATGCGGCGCTGGATTTGATCCCGATTCACTGGGACACGGAGGAATCGCTGGATGCCGCAGTCCGCGCGGCACACAAGCACATCCTGCCGCTGACGAAGCTGAAGAACGGGCCGACCACACCCACTGTGGGGATTGTGGGCCACGCGCATATCGATGTCGGCTGGTTGTGGCCGGTGAAAGAAACGATCCGCAAGGCGGCGCGCACGTTCTCGTCCATGCTCAACCTGATGGACGACTATGGCGAGTTTCGCTTTCTTCAGTCGCAGCCGGCGCTTTACGCGATGATGGAAGAGCACTATCCCGACGTGCTCGCGCGGGTGAAGAAACGAGTCAAGGAGGGCCGCTGGGAGGCGAACGGCGGCATGTGGGTCGAGGCGGATTGCAACGTGACCGGCGGGGAATCGCTGGTCCGCCAGTTTCTCGAAGGCCGCAAGAAGACGATGGAGCTCTTCGGCTGCAAGAGCGACACGCTCTGGCTCCCCGACGTGTTCGGCTATTCGGCCGCGTTGCCGCAAATCCTCCGGCTGTGCGATATCCAGCATTTCGTAACGAGCAAAATCAACTGGAATGACACGAACCTCTTCCCGTACGACACGTTCTGGTGGCAGGGCATCGATGGCACGGAGATCTTCACCCATTACATCAACACGCGCACGCACGGCTACAACGCGTCCGTGTATCCCGAGATCATGCAGGAAACCTGGCGCTATGTCCGGCACAAGGAGACGCAGGACTGCACGCTGACCTCGGTGGGCTGGGGCGACGGCGGCGGCGGCACCTCGCGCGAGATGATCGAACACGCCGCGCGCATGAAGGACCTCGAGGGCTGTCCGAAGACCGAATGGGTGAACGTCTCGCTGTTCCTGCGGCAGTTGCGCGAGCAGAAAGTGAAACGGCCCAGATGGGTGGGTGAACTGTACTTTGAACTGCATCGCGGCACGTACACGTCGCAGGCGCGCACCAAGCGATACAATCGCAGGCTCGAGCTGCTGCTGCGCGAAACCGAACTCTTCAGCGCCATGGCGATGGGGCCGGACTTCCCCTATCCCGCCGAGGCATTGCAGCGCCATTGGCGCACGCTGTTGACCAACCAGTTCCATGACATCCTGCCCGGCAGCTCGATCCGAAGCGTCTATGAAACTGCCGAGGCGGAGTACGCGGAAATGGAACACGGGTTGACCGCGCTCTTGCACGCCGCCCTCGCCAAGCTGGGCGAGCGCTTTGTGGCCGATGCCGAGGGCAACGCGTATCTGATGGCCAACGCGCTTTCCTGGCCACGCGAGGAAGTCGTCGTGTTGCCCGCGCCGCAGTACAACGCGGCCGTGGACGCCGAGGGCAATCCGCTGCCCTGCCAGCCCGTGGACGGCGGGCTCGCGGCGCGCGTGCGTGCCGGAAGCCTGAGCGTGGCGCCCATCGCGCTGCGCAAGAAGGACTCGGCCGCGGCCGCGTCTCCGTTCCTCTACGGCGGCAAGACGCTCGACACGCCCCACTATGCCGTGGCCTTTGACAAAGCAGGGAAAATCACAAGCCTGATGGACAAGGCTGCCGGTCGCGAGGTCGTTCGGGAGGGAAGACGCCTCAACGATTTCTATACCGCCGAGGACCTGCCCATTCTCTGGGATGCCTGGGATATCGACCGCGATTACCGCGACCGCATCCGCTTCGAGGACGCGTTGCTGTCGCGCGAAGTGGCGGCCTCGGGACCGCTCTTCTTCACGCTGCGCTCGAAATACCGCCTGGGCAAGGCTTCGAGCCTCTCGCAGGAGATGACTTTCTACGCGGACTCGCGGCGCATCGACTTCAAGACTTCGGTGGACTGGCACGAACGGAACACGCTGTTGAAAGTGGGTTTCGCCGTGAATGTGCTGGCGGAGCACTGCCGGAACGAGATCCAGTTCGGGCATGTCGTGCGGCCCATGCACGCCAACACCTCCTGGGATCAGGCCCGCTTCGAGACTTGTGCCCACAAGTGGGTGGACGTGTCCGAGGGCAATTACGGCGTGGCCGTGCTCAATGACGGGAAATACGGCCATGACACGCTGGACGGCATGATCTCGCTCACGCTGCTGCGCTCGTCCTCCTGTCCCGACGAACGGGCCGAGGCGGGAAGCCACGCGTTCACGTACGCATTGCTGCCGCACCCGGGTGATTTCACGACGGAAGCTGTGGTGCGCGAGGCCTATGCGCTGAATGTCCCCCTTCGGGCGATGAAACTGGAGGCCGGGAACGCAGCCGGCAGCGACACGGCCGCAACGCTGTGCCGCGTGGATGCGCCCAATGTCATCGTGGAAACCGTGAAGAAGGCCGAAGCCGATGATGCGCTGATCGTACGGGTCTACGAAGCGGGGAAGATGCGCGGCCCTGTCTCGATCACCTTCACACGACCGCTGCGCAAGGCCTACGCCTGCAACCTGCTCGAAGAGCGGGATGAGTACGTTTCCACCGAGGACAACCGTATCACCTTCGCCATTCACCCGTTTGAAATCAGGACGTTCAAAGTGTACTTCCGCTAGCGCGCGCCCGCGGCGAGACTCAGCGACAACGCACGGGGGCCGATCAATGTCTTAAATGCTGTTATTGCAGTGCCTTACAGAATTTCTGACCCGAGGGTGACCCCAACGATTCGGGAATCCTCGTATCCGGATCCCTCCTGCCGATCCGGAGTTCTTCTTGGAAAGGATGTTTTTACAGTGTTTTGTGCGGGAGGATCGGACTGGGTCTTGGGGGGATCTGGAAATCTTCCCCCGGAAAGTGCTATAACATGCCGTGATGTTATGCCTCGTGGGAGGCATGCCGTGCGCGCGGCAAGGCGCGCAAAGATCGCGGGCTATTCCCCAAGGCCCCGCACAGGAATTCTTCCATGCTCGAAGGACTGTTGTATCCAAAGACCATTGCGGTTATAGGGGCCTCCCGGACGCCCGGGAAAGTCGGCTATGCCATTTTATCCAATCTGATCAGCGGGGGCTATCAGGGCCGCGTGGTCCCGGTGAATCCCTCGGGAGACGAGATACTGGGGCTGCGTTGCCACAAAGATCTGAAGGCCGTGGAAGGCCATCTCGATCTCAGCATTGTGGTGGTGCCTTCCCAATTCGTGAAGCAGGCGGTCGAAGAGTCGATCCACGCGGGCGCGAAGGCGGTCACGGTGATCACGGCCGGTTTCAAGGAGGTGGGGGCGAAGGGCGCCGCCGCCGAGCTGGAAGTCGCCGACCTCTGCCGCGGCAAGGGCGTGCGGCTCCTGGGACCGAACTGCCTGGGCCTGATCAACACGGAAAACAGCATGAACGCGTCGTTCGCGGCGCAGATGCCCAAGCCGGGCATCATCTCGGTCATCTCGCAGTCCGGCGCCCTGTGCACCGCGATTCTGGACTGGTCGGCGGGGCGCGGGCTGGGTCTGGCGAAGCTCATCAGCATCGGCAACAAGGCCGACCTGTGCGAAACCGATCTGCTGCTGGCCCTGCGCGACGATGAGCAAACGAAAGTCATTGCGTGCTACCTCGAAAGCATCACCGCCGGGGACGAGTTCATCAAAGTGGCGGAGTCGGTGAGCGCGGTGAAGCCGGTGGTCATCCTGAAGGCCGGAACGACGCAAGCGGGCGGCAAGGCCGCCTCTTCGCACACCGGCAGCCTCGCGGGCGCGGACATCGCCTATGGCGCCGCGTTCCGGCGGGCGGGCGTGGTGCGGGCGGAGAACTTCGAGGCGCTCTTCGACTATGCCTCGGCACTGGCGATGCAGCCCCTGCCGCAGGGCGACCGCGTGGCGATTATCACGAATGCGGGCGGCCCCGGCATCATGGCGGCCGACGCCGTTGAAAACCTGGGCATGCAGGTGAAGCCGCTCGAGAAATCCATCTCGACCGCGCTCAAGGAAAAGCTCCCGGCCGCCGCAAGCGTGGGTAACCCGATTGACGTGCTCGGCGACGCGGACCCCGAACGTTACGCGATGGCCGTGAGCGCGGCGCTGGACGATCAAACCGTTGATGGCGTGGTGGTGATTCTGACGCCGCAGGCCATGTCGCGACCGGCGGAAACCGCCCGGGCGATCATCTCGCAGATGCGCGGCAACAAGCCGGTGCTGGCGGCGTTCATGGGAGGCCAGGACGTGATGCCCGCGCGCAGCGAGTTTGTGCAGGCGCATCTTCCGGACTACCCCGCGCCGGAGCGCGCCGTGGCCTCGCTCAAGGCCATGTGCGACTATGCAGCGTGGCGGCGGCGCCCGCCGCGCATCGTGGCCCGCTTCCCGGTGAACCGGCGGCGGGTCGAGCGCGTGATCTCGCGCCAGGTCCGGGGCGGCCTGCGAGAGATCGGCGAGGTCAACGCGAAGGAAATTCTGCGCGCCTACGATTTCACTGTGCTGCCGGGCGACTTCGCGCGGAGCCCGGAAGAGGCCGTGATGGTTGCGGACCGCGTCGGCTATCCGGTGGCCATGAAGATCGTGTCGCCGGACATCGTGCACAAGTCCGACCTGGGCGGCGTCAAACTCAACCTGAGAAACCCGCAGGAAGTGACCGACGCCTATGAGCTCATGATGCTGCGCATTGCGCGGCGCATGCCGACGGCGCGGCTGCATGGGGTCTATGTCGAGCAGATGGGCAAACCGGGGCGCGAGATTATCCTGGGCATGCACCGCGATCCACAGTTCGGCCCCATGCTCATGTTCGGATTGGGCGGCATTTTCGTGGAAGTGATGAAGGACGTCAGCTTCTATCTCGCCCCCATCACAAAAGAAGAAGCCATGCAGATGTTGATGAGCACCCGGTCCTACGCGCTCCTGAAGGGCGCGCGCGGACAGGGCCCCGTGGACATCGAAGGCATCGCCGGCGCGCTGCAGCGCATCAGCCAGTTAGTGACAGACTTTCCCCAGATCGTGGAAATGGACATCAACCCGTTTATCGTGGGTGAAGTGGGCACGCAGCCCATCGTGGCCGACGCGCGCATGACCCTGTCGGGAGTGGAAGAACATCATGAGTGAGCACAAAATCAGTTACAACCCGAATTGGCAGGAAAAGTACGAGGAAATGATCGCCACGCCCGAGGAGGCCGTTGCCCTGGTGCAGCCGGGACAGCGTGTCTTCGTGGGCACCGGCTGTGCGCAGCCGGAACGGCTCGTGGATGCGCTGGTCGGGCGCTCGAAGGACCTGCGCGACACGGAAATTGTCCACCTGCTCACCCTGGGTCAGGCCCCGTACGCCGAGAAGGCGCTGGCGGCGAATTTCTCCGTGAACAGCTTCTTCATTGCGGCCAATGTCCGTGACATCATCCAGGAAGGGCTCGGGGACTACACCCCCATCTTCCTCTCCGACATCCCGCGCCTTTTCAGTTCCGGCCGGCTCCCGCTCGATGTCGCGCTCATTCAAGTGACGCCGCCGGACGACCGCGGCCTGTGCAGCCTCGGCGTATCCGTGGACATCGTGAAGAGCGCCGCGGAAAACGCCCGCATCGTCATCGCGCAAGTGAATCCGCAGATGCCGAGGACGCACGGCGACAGCAACATCCACGTGTACGACCTCGACTATCTTGTGCCCGTGGACGAGCCCATCATCGAAGTGCCCCCGCCGGAGCCCAGCCCCACCACGCGCGAGATCGGCGAATACGTCGCCGCCCTCGTGGAAGACGGTTCAACCGTCGAGCTGGGGATCGGCGAAATCCCGCAGGCGGTGCTGGGATTCCTCAAGGACAAGAAGGACCTCGGCATTCACACGGAGATGTTCACGGACGGCGTCATCGACATGATCGAGGCGGGCGTGGTCACCGGCGAACGGAAGACCCTCGACCGCGGCAAGATCGTCGCCAGCTTCGCCATCGGCACAAAGCGTCTCTACGATTACCTGGATGACAACCCCAAGTTCTCGTTCAACCCGACCGAGTACGTGAATGATCCGTTCATCATCGCGCAGCAGCACAAGATGGTCGCGATCAACATGGCTCTCGAGATCGACCTCACCGGCCAGGTCTGCTCGGACTCGCTCGGCACCCGGTTCTTCTCCGGCATCGGCGGCCAGCTCGACTTCAACCGGGGCGCGGCGCGCTCCCTCGGCGGCAAGGCCATCATCGCCATGCCGAGCACCGCGCGCGGCGGCACGGTTTCGCGCATCGTGTGCTACCTGAGCCCGGGCGCCGGCGTCGTCACCACCCGCGGCGACGTGCACTATGTCGTCACGGAATACGGCGTGGCCTATCTTCACGGGAAGAGCGTGCAGGAACGCGCGCTCGCGCTGATGAGCATCGCGCATCCCAAGTTCCGCGAGCAGTTGCTGCGGCAGGCCATCGACGCGAAATACGTGCGCGCGGATTTGACCGACTTCAGCAACAAGATCGTGGTCGGCCCGAAGGATCTTCGGAGCACTTTCCTGCTCGACGACGGCACCCAGTTGACGATTCGCGCGGTGCATCCGACCGACGAGCCGCGCGTCCGCGAACTCTTCTACTCGCTCTCCCAGGAATCGCTGTACACCCGCTTCATGAGCCGCATGAAATGGGTGCCCCGCAAGCAGATGCAGGAATTCGTCTACATCGACCACCGCACGGAAGTGTCGATTGTCGCGACGGTGCCCGAGGCCGACGGCGAGGACATTGTGGCGATGGGCGGATACTATCTCGACCCGCGCACGAACCGTGCGGAAGTGGCGTTCGTCGTCCGCGACGACTTCCAGAACCGCCATATCGGCGCCTGCCTGCTCAAACAGCTTACGAACATCGCGCGCCGCAACGGCATCGCCGGGTTCACCGCGGAAGTCCTTGACGTCAACAAGTCCATGCAGTCGGTCTTCCAGTCGAGCGGCCTGACGGTGAAAAGCCGCCTGCGCCAAGGCGTCTACAGCTACGACATGGATTTCGAATAAGCACTTCCCGCATGCTCCAAACAGGATGGATGGCCCGCAGGCCTCCATCCTGTTCTGTTTTGGGCACGGCCGGCAATGCTGACACGGCAGCAGGAGGGACTGCCCCCGTTTCCCACAGTCGGAGGTGCGCGGGAGGGGCACTCCCTGTCGCTCCTTCCGACGTCACGTTTGGCGATCTCTTCTCCTACCTGGCGCCGGACGCAACGACAGTCACCCCGAGTCCTGCGGAATAAGGAGTTACGGCCCGAAGCAAGGCGCCGGGACTGCGGGGGAATAGACCGGATCCATTTTGCGTTTCCTTAATCGTAGGAGGAATTGATACCATGAACGGCCTCTTGGTTACCTTGACACCCAAAACCCTATACCCCTCTTAGACACCCAATTTCTTCCCCCTCCCCCTCTTGGCGTCCGGGCTGGTCCCCCCAGCCGGACGCCCTCTCCTTTTTCTTCGCCGGGAGGCTGCATGTTCCCTTAGATGAATCGGAATGGCCCATTTCCGGACACGGGAATAGACGGGGTCGGTCTAGGGTTTCCTTAATCGTAGGAGGAATTGATACTATGAACGGCCTCTTAGTTACCTTGACACCCAAAACCCTATACCCCTTCTAGACACCCAAATTCTTCCCCCTCCCCCTCCTGGCGTCCGGGCTGGTCTCCCCAGCCGGACGCCCTCTCCTTTTCTCCCTGACAGCGCATTGGTGGCCGTGGGCGAAGGTCAGAACGCTGCACAGGCTTCAGGCAGGGAGGCGTTGCCGCCCGTGGCGGCGTGCCAGGTATGGCCGGGACTTGAAACCCTTCTCGGAGGTGGGTACACTGATTTCCTGCAATGACAGGCGGAAACCGGATGTTAAGGTCCGAGTAGGAATTTGAATGAGCACGCCACGCACACAGCTTTCCCTGGACGGCGAATGGAAGTTGGCTTTGGATCCTCGCGATGCGGGGGTGAAAGAACGCTGGTTTACGGCGGGCCCCCCGCCCGAGGCCTTGGGGGTGGCGGTGCCAAGCGTCTGGGATCGCTGGGTTCCGGACTATGACGGTGCGGGGTGGTATTTCCGTGAATTCGTGCTGGAGGAGGATTGGGCGGCCGGCCGCCATGTCGAGTTGCACTTCGATGCCGCCGATTACTATGCGGAGGCCTGGCTGAACGGGGTGCGCCTGGGGGATCACGAAGGGGGCTATACGCCGTTCTCCTTTGTCATCACGCCTCACTTGCGTCCCGGTCCGAACGCCCTGGCGGTGCGGATTGTAGATCCCCACGGCCCGGACGGCCACGGCGATTTCCGTCCGAAGGAGTTCCCGAGCGCGAAGGAAGAGGGATACTGGAGTTTTGCGGGCCTTTGGGGCAGCGTCTGGCTCGAAGCCAAGCCCCAGGCTCACATCGAAGATGTCTTCGTTCAGCCGGACATCCGTCGCAAACGGGTGACGGTGCAGGTGACGGCTTCGGGACCGGGACTCGTCCACCTCCAGATTGAGGGAACGCCCTATCACGTGCAAGGCGAGCCCGGGGTGCTCGTGATCGAGTTCCCGGAATTTGAACTCTGGGCGCCGGAGAGCCCGGCGCTCTATACGCTTCGCACGGACCTCCTCCAGGACGGCGGCGCCTTCGACCGCGTATCGGTCCGCTTCGGCATGCGCGAATTCACCGTAAAAGACAACCGTTTTTGCCTGAACAACCGCCCCATCTTCCTGAAGGCCGTCCTGCAGCAGCCCGACTATGTGCGGTCCCTCGCGGCGCCGGAGACAGAGGAGCTTGCGCGGCGGGAAATTCTGCTGGCGAAGGAAGCGGGCTTCAACATGATGCGCCTGCACATCAAGACCGCGCCGAAACTCACGCTGGAATTGGCCGACGAACTCGGTATGCTCCTCTACGAAGAGCCGCCCATTGGCTGGATCAAGCGTTCGCAGTACATGAAGGAGCGTTGCGAGAACGAGGTGCGGGAGATGATCCTGCGCGACCGCAACCACCCCTCCGTGGTGATGTGGGGGATGCTGAACGAATCGGGCAACGCGGATTATGTGACGAAGGGGGGCGCGCAGATCATCAAGGATGACCTGTGCACGCTGGCGCGCTCACTCGATCCGAGCCGGCTGATCATCGACGACAGCGGCGGCGTGAACGCCACGCGCGAATACGCGCGCATGATCCGCCCCTATCGGGAAGACTTTGAGGAGTTCGACGATCTTCACGTGTATCAGCGCGCGCCGGTGGATCACGACATTGATCGCTACTATCGCTACAACGGCGACCCGGACCGCCTTGTCTTCTTCTCGGAGTTTGGTTTTGGCGGGCCGGAGGATTTCGAGGAGGTGCTCGCGCCGTACGGCGACGAGAAAGACACTCTGAAGGATGCGCGCTTCATCACGAAGATGCTCGAGGCCGCCCGCCAGGGATTCCTCGAACGCAGCCTGGATCGCGTGTTCGGCGATTTCGCCGGCTTCTTCGCGGCCGCCCGGGAACTCCAGTGCGATGCCGCGCGCTTCCACGTCGACGCCATCCGCGGCAACAGCAAGGCGGCCGGCTACTGCTATACGCAGCTCAGCGATGCCGGGCACGAGTTCTGCGCCGGGGTGCTGGACCGCTGGCGCCGGCCAAAGCCCGTCTTCGAGGTGATGAAACAGGTGCAGCGGCCGATGCGCCCGCTGATTCAGGTGGCCGAAACCAACCTCGTCCCGCGCCAGGAAATCCCCGTGACGGTGCTGCTCGCGAACGAGGAACGCATCGAAGGGCGTGCGGATTTGTCGCTGCAGGTGGTCGGTCCCACGAACCAGGTGCTGTGGAAGAAGAAGCGCGCGACGAAAATCCCGCGGCACGGCAAGGAGCTGTGGACGGGGTCCGTGGCCGCCTCCGGGTCGCCGGGCACCCACAAGTTTGTGGTCCGGCTGATGCAGGGGATGCAGGTGCTGGCCGAGAGTTCCATCGATCTCTACGTCTGCGAGCCGGCCAAGAAGGCGGAGACGGCCATTCACGTGATCGACCCCGGCGGGGAATGGCAGCGCCGCTGCGAAGCGCTGGCCAAGCTCGAAAACGTGCTGGCGCCTGTGCTGATTGTGCCGCCCCTCGGCAACACGATTCGCGCCTATCCCGAGGCCGAATTGATGCAGGCCTTTGCGCAGGCCGCGGGCGGCGCGGTGCTCCTCTTCTTCGGGCCGCCGGACGACTGGGACGAATTGACGGAACGCATCGATCCCAACCTGACGGCCACGCCGAAGGATGCGGTCGGCTGTTTTCTGATGGCCTGCCACTATGCGAAGCTGCATCCAGTGTTCAGCGGCCTGCCGGCGCGCGGCCTGATGCGGCAACCCTACCGCAACGTGATTCCCGCCAAGACCTTCCTCGAAAGCAGCGACGAGGACATCTGCGGCACTTTCGACACGATGCCGATCGCCTCGGGCAATTACATGATGGGCGAGTCCAAGTGGTGGGGCAGCGATATCCTCGTGCGCCGCCTGGGCAGCGGCTGCGTCGTGTTGACGCACCTGCGGGTGATGGAGCATCTCGGCATCGATCCGGTGGCCGACCGCCTCTTCGTGAATCTGCTCAACCATTTCTCGCGCCGCTCGGTGCCCAGCGAGAAGCTGCTGGACATGGATCAGAAGGCTGTCGAATGGCTGCGCACCGAACGCCTCCAGCGCACGCGCCGGTGGATGCTGGTCGGCGAGTTCCCCAATTGGGGCGGCAGTGGCCACAACACGGCCTATCCGCCCGAAGAGAACATCGATTTCAGCGCCACGTACCCGGGCTGGTACAAGGCCATCACGTGGCGCCCCTGGTTTTCAAAAGCCATCGACGAGCACAAAGTCGACTTGCAGGATGCGTTCACGCCGGTCTTCGAATACTATCCGCGCTTCGACCACGGCACCGCCTATGCCTATGCCGAATTCACCTGCGACAAACGGCAGGAAGTCAAGGTGAACATCGGCGTCCAGAACGCCATGAAAGTCTGGCTCAACGGCGCGCTCATCCATGAGAGCAACTACCAGGTGCCGCACGATCAGTTCGGCTCGGAAACCGCCACCGGATTCATCCGCCAGGGGAAGAACACCGTCCTCGTGAAATGCTCGAAGATCCCCGGCCCCTTCCGCTTTTCCCTCGACTTCGAATCCAACGGGAAAGAACCTGTGCAAATAAGCTGGTGGCGCTAGGGCGGCGGCGCCGGTCCCGCAGCCAGCCTTTCCGGCAGGGCGGCAGGAAGCCCGGAACCCTTTCCTGTGCCGCTTATGCGGGACCGGGGCAATATCCGTCCTCCGTGAAAGGCACTTCCTCCGGACAGGCGTGATAACCGCCCGAGTTGAAGAACTGAATCAGGCGGAGCAGCTCGCTGAGGTCTATGTGCCAGTCCACCGGATTATAGTCGCTCCGGTGCGGGGCGCAGCTTGTGTCGCCCGGACCGGGGGCATAATCATCTTCCGTGCCCGGTTCGCAATGATACCCATCCGAATTGAAGAATTGGATCACACGAAGTAACTCGGATAGGTCCACCGTGTTGTCGCAGTTCTGGTCGGCCGAGTGGCAACCCACCTCGCCTTCGCCTTCGCCTTCGCCTTCGCCTTCGCCTTCGCCTTCGCCTTCGCCTTCGCCTTCGCCTTCGCCTTCGCCTTCGCCT
>CAILVY010000125.1 GCA_903837785.1 Candidatus Hydrogenedentota bacterium | reverse complement strand
GCTCTCGATCAAAATTGAGAAGGACTTGATCGACCCCAATGATCCGGAAACGCTCGAGACGCTGGTGCGCGCGGCGTTCAATGCGGGTTCTGACAAGGTGCGTGAGTTGATGAAGGCACGGATGACCGAGGTTACTCACGGAATCGACATCCCGGGACTCATCTAGTGCGAACAGTCTTCTTTGGAACGCCGGAATTGGCCTTGCCGAGTCTGGCGGCGGTCGCCGCACGGCACGAGGTGACGGCGGTGGTGTGCCAGCCGGACCGCCCGCAAGGTCGGAGCAAGACGCCGGTCCCGCCGCCGGTGAAAGTCTGGGCGCTGGAACATGGCATTCCGGTGTGCCAGCCCGAGAAGCTCAATGACGGCACCTTCGCGGCGTGGCTTCGGGCGCAAGCGCCGGAGCTGTGCGCACTGGCGGCGTATGGGCGCCTCCTGAAGCAGCCGATACTGGACATCCCTTCGAAGGGCTGGCTGAACGTGCATCCAAGCCTGCTGCCCCGGTGGCGCGGCCCCTCCCCCATTCAAACGGCGATTCTAGAGGGCGATGCGGTCACGGGGGTGACGATCATGCGGCTCACGCTGGAGATGGACGCGGGAGACATTCTCCTGCAGGAGTCCATGCCCATCGGCCCGGAGGAGAATGCCGCAGAATTGACGGAGCGGCTTGCGGAGGCGGGAGCGCAGCTCCTGATCGAGGGCATGGAACGGGTTTCGCGCGGGACGGCGGAGTTCCGACCGCAGGACAACGCGGCGGCGGCGTATTGCGCGATGTTCGAGAAACAGCATGGCCAGATCCGCTGGGGCGGCACGGCGCAGGCGATTCACAACCGGGTGCGGGCGTGCATTCCGTGGCCGGTGGCGCATTGCCTTTACCGCGGAGAGGTGTGCCGGATACATCGTTCGGCGGTGGTCGAGGAGACGGCGGAGGCGCGTCCCGGGACTGTGACGCGGGTCGAGAAAGACCGTGTGCTGGTTGCAGCGGGACAGGGCCAATTGGCGATCCTTCAGTTTCAGGCGCCGGGGAAGAAGGCGCTGCCGATGGGCGAGTACTTGCGGGGCCACCGCATCGAAGTGGGCGAACAATTCGAGGATATTATCTGATGCCTGTGGACCTGGTTCGTGATGCGGCGATTGATGTTTTGCTGCGCGTGTTCGAGCGGGGCGTGCATCTGGATGTCTCGCTGGACAAGACGCTGCGCCGTAAAGCGTTGGGGGAACGCGGCCGGCGTTTCATGACACAGCTTGTTTACGGGACGGTTCGGCACCGGCTGCTGTGCGACCACGTGTTGCGTCCGCTGTGCCGGCAGCCGCTCGAGGAGTTCCCCCCGGCCATCCTGGCGATCCTGCGCATGGCGGTGTTTCAGGGGCTGTTTTGCCATCAGGTGACGCGGCCGGCGATGGTCCACACTTCGGTGGACCTGGCGAAGCGGCGGGGTCATGCGGGGCTGGGACGGCTGACGAACGCGGTGCTGCGCCGGGTTCCGGCGTCGCTGGAGGAGGTTTCGCTGCCGAGCCGGGAGCAGCATCCGGTGCGCTATCTGAGCGTACGCTACTCGATTCCGGAATGGATTGTTGAGGACTGGAGCGGCGAGTTCGGGCGGGAGACGGCGGAGGCGCTGTGCCAGGCGAGCGGCGAACAGGCGCCGGTTTCGGTGCGCGCGAATCTGCTGAAGACCACGCGGGCGGAGCTGGCGGAACGGCTGGGGAAAGCGGGTTTCGAAGCGCGGCCGAAGACAGCCGTGCCGGAGGAGTTGACGCTGACGGGCACGCCCTCCCCGGTGCACACGCACTGGTTCCAGGAGGGTCATTTCCTGCAGCAGGATCCGTCGTCGATGCTTCCGCCGCACCTGCTCGCGCCGCAGGCGGGCGAGTGCCTGCTCGACATGTGCGCGTCGCCGGGCGGCAAGACGACGCATCTGGCGGAATTGACGGGGTGCCGGGCGCGTATTGTGGCCGCGGACGCGAATCCGAGGCGCTTTGTGCCCCTGCAGCAGAACATCGCGCGGCTGGGGCTTTCGGGGATTGGCCTAGTTTGTTGCGACGGGGCGCGGCCGGCGCTGCGGGGCGGTTTTGACGGGGTGCTCGTGGATGCGCCGTGCTCGGGCCTGGGGACGCTTCGGCGGCATCCTGATCTGAAATGGCGCATGACGCGGGAGGCGGTGGGTCGTCTGGCCGAGCAACAGCGGATGCTGTTGCGATCGGCCGTGGGACTCTGCAAGAATGGCGGGCGAATCGTCTATTCGGTCTGTACCCTCACCCGTCAGGAAACCTTTGACGTTATCCAGGACATTCTCTTAGAGGGTCATGTCGAAACAGAAGACGGTCCGGAGTGGTTTGAGCGGTGGCGACTAGAACACGGAAAATATTGGGTACTCCCGTCCGGCGAAGCGTTGGACGGTTTCTTCTTGACGCGGTTGCGGAAGCGATCCTGAGCGTCATCTTCTTCATTGTGCGCTTTGTGGCGTGGTCCATCCAGTGGTCCGTGGCGCTCGTAGTGTTCCTGTTAGTGATGGCCGGCGCGGGCTACTACGTGTTCATGGAGGCGCTTTCGGGCGGGCAGTACGTAACCGTGCCGAACATCACGAACCTGCCGATCACGGAGGCGTCGCTGTTGCTGACGGAGAAAGGGCTGGATCTGGGGCGTCAGGAACAAGTCCCCCACCCCTCGATTCCGAAGTACTACGTGATAGCGCAGCGTCCCGAGGCGGGGCGGGTGGTGCGGATGGGGCGGAAGGTCTATCCGACCGTGAGCATGGGCACACAGTTCCTGAGCACGCCGAACCTGATGAACAAGCCGCTCAATGACGCGCGGCAGGAGATCAACGAGAGCCGGTTCCGGGTGGGCACTGTGGCGCGGATTCCGCACAAGACGCCACGGGACACCGTGATTTCGCAGGATCCGCCGCCGGGCGGGAACATTCCCAACGAGGGCGCGATCAGCCTGCTCGTGAGCGCGGGGACGGATCGCCGGAGCGCGTTCATGCCGGACATCCGCGGGAAGAGCATGCAGGACATTTCGGGGGTCCTCGCGCCATACGGCGTGGTGCTGATCCCCAATGTGGTGGATATCCCCGGCGCGATCGAGGACGTGGCGCTGAATCAGGATCCGCCGCCGGACACGTTGATTTACGAGGGGCAGGTGGTGACGTATGACGTGAAGCCTTCGGGCGCGGTGGCGCTGCTGGATGCGCGGCAGCAGGCCGAAGTGCGGCACGTGCTGGATTACGACTGGTACGACAAGGACGTCCGGGTCGAGGTGATCGACCGCGGGGGCAACCGGAAGGTCGTGTGGACGAAGCCGCCGGTCTTTGACGAGCAATCGCGGATGACGTACGTGGCGGGGAGCGCGATCCGCATTCCGATCACGTACCTGGACGAGCTGACAGTCGAGATATACATCAACAACACGCTCCTGGAATCGTACTTCCTGAGCGGAGGCCAGCCGCCCGTGAAGGGCAGCGAGCGGGCGAAGCCCGCGGTGTAGGAGGCAGGAACCGTGCCGACAGTGAAGATTTCCCCCTCGATCCTGGCCAGCGACTTCAGCCGGCTCGGCGAACAGATTCGCGAGGTAGTCGATGCGGGGGCGGACATGATCCACATCGACGTCATGGACGGGCACTTCGTCCCGAACATCACGATAGGCCCGCCGGTGGTGGCGGCGCTGCGCCAGCACAGCAGCGTGCCCCTGGACGTGCATCTCATGATCTCCGATCCCGCGTCGTACGTGGAGGATTTCGTGAATGCGGGCGCGGATATCATCACGTTCCAGATCGAGGGCATCAATCATCCGCACCGGATTCTGACGAAGATCAAGGAATTGGGCTGCCAGGCGGGCGTGGCGTTAAACCCGGGCACGCCCGAGGACGACATCGAGTACCTCGTGGACAACGTGGACATGGTGCTCCTGATGAGCGTGAATCCGGGCTTCGGCGGACAGCGCTTCATCCCGGACGTGCTGCGGAAGATCACGAACGTGCGCAGCATGCTGGGCGACCGCGATCTCGAGGTGGACGGCGGCATCGACGAGCGCACGGCGCCGCTCGTGATCAAGGCGGGCGCGAATGTGCTTGTCGCGGGGTCGTATATCTATCGGCACGATTCGTATCTCGAGGCGATTGAGACGCTGCGCACGACTGGAGAGCAGTAAAGACCCGAATGGAGTCTATGGATATTATGGACTCCATGGACGGGATGGACGCGGGCAGTCTGTGCGGGGGCGGGGCGCCTGGACAGAAACCAGCACGGGCCACAAGCGGCCTGAAGGGCACAGGAAACGCAAGTCCCTCGGGGATCTAACAGCGGCTGGTCTGGGGGTTAGCGGGCGGGGACGCCGGAGGCAAGGGGTTGTTCGGAGGTGGCGGCGCCGAAGAGGCGTTGCCACAGGGTCTTGGGCTTGAGTTCGAGGGGGTTGATCAGTCCCCCTTTTCCGAGGACGTTTCCTGCAAGTTGGGCGCGGAATTCTCCGACGGCGATGCCGGCGGC
>CAILVY010000124.1 GCA_903837785.1 Candidatus Hydrogenedentota bacterium | reverse complement strand
TCTGGCGGCGTGTGGCGGAAATGTGGTGCAAAATCGGGGGTGAGCATGGGTCTTCGGCCTTTCCCGGGTGTTCCGGTCTGATTGAAGGGAATTTTAGTACTTGACAAAGTGTTTGTTGCGATGTAATAGAAGCGTGAAAACGCTGTAAGGTGGGCCGTGTGTCCGCCGCACCTAAGCCACGGGAAGGCTAAGGGTTGCAGAGACACCCTTGAAGGAGTTGGCCGCATTTGTTATGATCTGGTCTTGCGAGGGTCGCATCAACCAGTAATCTGTTCCAACGGGAAACGTTACGGAGGGAAACCATGAAGACGAAGTCACATTGGATGGTACTGACAATGGCGCTGTGCCTGGCGCTGGTGCTGACGGGCGCCACGGGCTGCAAACATAAGAAGCAGACCGAGCCGGTCATCACGAAGCCGGTCGAGACGAAGACGAAGGGCGGACAGCCGGATGTGAAGGACATCAACTTCGTGCTCAGCCAGATGAAGCCGGTCTATTTCGACTTCGACAAGTCGAACCTGCGTCCGGACGCCATCGAGCAACTGAACAAGAACGGCGAAGTCATGAAGAAGAACCTTGAGTTCGTCTATCAGCTGGCCGGCCACTGCGACGAACGCGGCACGCAGGAATACAACCTGGCGCTGGGCGAACGCCGTGCGCTGTCCGTGCGCGACTATCTCATTTCGGTGGGCGTGCCCGCGGATCGTCTGGTCACGATCAGCTACGGCGAAGAGAAGCCTGCGGACGCCGGCCATGACGAGGCCGCATGGGCGAAGAACCGCCGCGTCGAATTCAACGAAGGCAAGAAATAAGCGAGTCCTTCGCTCCAAGTAGTCCTGTTGCACTCCCCGGCAGCCATGGGTTGCCGGGGAGTGACTTTTGGGGAGGGAGGTGGACGATATGGACACGATGGACGAAATGGATGATGGGGGGAACATGCCTGAGGAGGTGCTGCGGCGAGGTTGCGTGGAACCATTTCGAATTCTGAGCAATAGACTGTGCTGGGATTCCAAGTGGGAAAGGGCGTCGCGATGAAGGCTTTGATGGGGTTGCGCTACCCGGTAACGTTAGGTATGGCAATGATATTAGTCTGTGTTGCGGGCTGCTGCCGCCACCCCGGGACACACCTGGACCACGTCCTGAATCCGGGTCGCGGAAGTCCTGAACCGCCGGACATTCGTGTTCACGGTGATCGCGACGGCGAGCATCTGAACAGGATCTATTTTGACTATGACGAGGCACGCTTGACCGCCGGGGCGATCGAGGCACTCAGGAAGAACGCGCGGTTCATCAAAGACAACGGAGATGGGGCGCGGGTCCAGATCAGTGGGCATTGCGACGAACGCGGCACGCAGGAATACAACCTGGCTCTGGGCCAGCGCCGCGCGGAGGTGGTCCGGGACTATCTCGTTTCCTTGGGCCTTCCCGCAAGCCAATTTGTCACAGTTAGTTATGGCGAAGAAGATCCTTTGACTTCCGAGCACAACGAAGAGGCTTGGGCCAAGAATCGCCGTGTGGAGTTCTGTGAGGCCCGTTGAGGCGAGGTCCGCAGGCCGCAGCCACTCCTGCCTATCACGTTGGCATTCCAAACGCAGAATGCCCCGAAAGGCCTGGTGCGGGGTAGCTTTTCGGGCTTTTCCGGGACTTCATAGGGGAGCGAGGAATATTCATGGAACTTTTTGCCGCTGAAAAAGATACATAATGCAGAAACTTGAAGATTTGGGCGAATTCTGCTATCGTGTGATTTAGCGGATTACGCACCAAAGTGTTAACTGTCTAAGTGGGAAACGTACTGGGAGGAAAAGATGAGAACGAAGTCGCATTGGATGGTATTGACGATTGCATTGTGCATGGCCCTCGTGGTGATCGGCCCTGGCTGCAAGCACAAGAAGGACACCGGAGTGAATGTCACCACGCCGAAGACCAGCGGCTCCGGCACGGGGCAAACGGATGTGTCGGGCCTTAAGTTTAACCCGTCCGATAAGCTGGGCAAGGTCTATTTCGACTTTGACAAGTCCACGCTGACCGCGGATGCGATGGCGACGCTGAAGAAGAACGCCGAGATCATCAAGGCGGAATCCAAGGGCGCGCAGATTCAGATTGCGGGTCATTGCGACGAGCGCGGGACGCAGGAATACAACCTGGCGCTGGGCGAACGCCGTGCGCTGGCCGTCCGCGACTATCTCATCTCGCTGGGCACCCCGGCGGGCCAACTGACGACCATCAGCTACGGCGAAGAGCAGCCGGCGGCGCAGGGCAAGGACGAGGCCGCGTATTCGAAGAATCGCCGTGCCGAATTCAACGAGGCGAAGTAACCAATTTAGGTTAGACGACTATGACCCCCAAGACCTGTATTCGGCTGGCATTGTTGTCGACCCTGTTGCTTACGGCAGGGTGTGGGACGCTCGGTTCCTCGCGAACACGGAACACGATCTATGACACCAACATGCGTGTGCGCAAGCTGGACGAGAATCTCGGCGCGTCGGTGAACAAGCTGACGGAAACGACGGCCACGTTGATGGCGCGCGTGAACGAGAGTGACGCCCAGATGCGGCAACTGCAGACGCTGACCGAGGAAAACCAGTCGAAGCTCGAATCCCTTTCGAAGGATGTATCGGAGCTGAAAGGCTCGATCTACAAGCGGATGGGCCTGAGTGTATCGCCTGGCATGAGTGCGGGGGTGACTGTTGAACCGCCGGCCCGGACGCCGGCCCCCGGCGCGCCCATGACGCCAGCCGCGCCCGAGAGCGCGATGCCTGCTCCGTCCGTTTCCGCTCCGATGTCCGGCGTTCCGTCCACGACGGCGCCGGCTACAGTAGCTACACCGGCCACTCCGGCGGGTCCGGCCACTGCGGGCGGCGGGGACGGGACGGCGCTCTATCAGAGCGCGCAGAAGACGTGGGAAAGCGGCGACTGGGCGCAGGCGCTGCAGCGCTTCGACGAGTTTCTGCAGAAGTATCCGTCGCATGAGTCGAGCGGCAACGCTCAGTTCTGGAAGGCGGCGTGTCTCCTGAATCTGAACAAGAACCAGGAGGCATCGCAGGAATTCGAGAAGGTCCGGGCGAATTATCCGACGAGCAACAAGGTTCCGATGGCGATGCGCAGCGAGGCGGTGGCCCTGTCGCGCTTGGGCCAGGTGGACCAGGCGACGAAGCTCCTGCAGGACGTCGTGGCCAATTACCCGACCTCGCCGGCGGCCGAACAGGCGAAGAAGGACCTGGAGAAGCTGAAGGGGCCTTCCGCCGCGCGGTGATCATGCTATAGAATCCCTGGGGCTTGCCGTGCCGAGCAGTCGGCGCGGCAAGCCCTGTACTATACTCAGGAGCGGAGAAGGGCATTCCGCCTGTTGACGAAGAAGGGAGTTGGAGATCGTGCGGTATTATCTGGGCCTCGATGCGGGCGGGACGAAGACGTTTTGCCTGATAGGCGATGAAGCAGGGCGCGTGCTGGGTTTTGGCCGGGCGGGCGCGGGCAACTACGAGGCCTATGGGGTCGAGCCGGCCTTCGAAGAGATTCAAAAGGCGGTTACAGGCGCGCTGAACGAGGCCGGATTGACGCTCGGGCAAATCACCGGCATCGGCATGGGCATCGCGGGCGCGGACATCCCCGAGGATTATGTCATGCTCGAGCGCGAGATTTTCACGCCGATCCTGGGGAGCACGCCGCGGGCCTTCCGCAACGACTCGATGGCGGGCCTTCGCGGGGGGACGCGCGAACCGCACGGCATCGTGATTGCGTGCGGGACGGGCTGCGTGTGCGCGGGCAAGAACCGGGCGGGCCGGGAAGCGCGCGTGGGGGGGATCAACGAGGATTTTGGGGACAAGGTGAGCGGGTCGAGTATCGGCACGGAAGGGCTGAAAGCAGTCTGGCGCTATCGGGACGGCGTTACGGGGAAGACGCTGCTGGCGGACAAGTTCCTGGCGAAGTCAGGCTGCGCCGACCTGGATGATTTCTTCTACAAGATGTACAAGGCGCAAATCACCCCGGACGACCTGCAGCCAATGGCGAAGCTGGTCTTCGACGCGGCATTTGAGGGCGATGCCATTGCCTGCGACATCCTGGAGTGGGGCGGCCGCTATTTGGGCGAGATGGTCAACGCGGCAGCGCGCCTGCTGGACATGTGCCAGGACAGCTTCGACGTGGTGATGGCGGGCAGCGTGTTCAAGGGGAGCAGTCCGGTGCTGATTGACGCGCTGAGCACTGTGGTGCACCGGGAATGCCCGAGGGCGCGCATGACGATGCCGATTTACGAGCCGGTGGTGGGCGCGCTGCTGTTGGGGATGGAGCTGGACCATCCGGTGACGGAAACAGTTTATAATACGCTCAGCGCCGCCCTGGCTGAGGCGGAAGCACGATATCAGGTTCGGTTCAAGACGGAGTAGCTCATGAGAATCCGCGGCGTCCACGTGGCCTTTGGGGTCATAGCGCTGATCACGCTCTTTGTCGTGTTCGCGGCGCAGCGCGCCGGCAACGAGGGGGAACGGGGCGGCGGCAATGTGGGGCAGGTCCCGCCCGCATCGAAGCCGGCGGATCAGGTGCCGGTGATTGAAGTGGAAACGGCCGAGTTCGACGCGGGGGTCATCGGCAACCAGGGCCCGTCGCACCGGAAGCTGCGGGTCTGGAACCGGGGAAAGGCGCCGTTGAAGATCAGTGATGTCCGGACGACCTGCGCGTGCACGACGGGCAAGCCCGAACCCAGTGAGACCGGAATTCTGCCCGGCGCCGAGTCGTACATCGACATCACCCTGGACCCGTTTCGCATTCCGGGCTTCCATTCGAAGAAGACAATTACGATCCTGTCCAATGACCCGAAGCACCCAATGTTCGATGTATCCGTGTCTGCGCGGGTGGAGCCGGAATTCGATCTTGTGCCGGAAGAAGCCGATTTCGGCGAGGTGCAGAAGGGGCAATCGCCCGTGATCACGATGATCGCGCGGCAGCGGGGCGATGCGCCGCTCGAAATCAAGAAGGCGGGACAGCTCTCGGAGGACAAGGAGGTCATCTCGCATCCCGCGCTGGAGTGCGTGGTGGAGAAGCGTCCGGAGTCCAATTGGGCCGCGGCGGGCCACCCGGAATACGCCATTGCGGTGCGGCTTTCCCCGGCGACGCCGCCCGGGGAGTTCGGACTGAAGTTCGGCATTGAAACAAACTTTCCGCGTCTGCCGAGCGTGTGGTGCCTGGCCAAGGGGAAAGTGACCGCCTGCTACACGCTGACCCCGTCCCCGCCCAGCGCCCTGATGCTGACTAAGGGCGGCCTCAAGGCCGCCCCGGAACAGATAGGCGGGAGCCTCGCCGTGGCCGCGGATCGCCCCATCCAGTTGTCGGATGTCAACGTGGAAGGCGAGAAGATCCTCGCGGAGCCGCGCACGGGCGAGACGCCCGAGAAGGCGTATATCGATGTGCGGCTGGCGCCGGGGACGGCGGCGGGCATACTGAGCCAGGCCGTTACGTTTATCGTGCACGCGGGCGACGCGCAATATCCCGAACGGGTCCCCGTGCGGGCGTTGGCCAAATGACCCTATCCCAAGGGAATTGAAGAGAGGAATTATGGCACTGTTTGGACGAGGCGACAAGGTCCCGGCGCCGGAAAAGCCGGCCTCCGGCGAGCAGGGCATGCATCCGATCGTGGGGAAAACCATCTACTGCCGGGTCTGCGACGCGGACCGCATGCTGACGCGGTGCTGGCGCCGTACCGGGATGATGCGGATGTGTCCGAGTTGCGGCCAGGCCTTCGAGAATCCGCGCGCGCTCTACAAGCGCTTTGCGCCGTCCTGCCCTAAGTGCGAGGAGCCGCTCGAGCAGCCGGGCTTTGACTACGGCCTGTGCGACGGCTGCGGGTCGAAGTACGAAGTCGTGGAGGGAACGAAGCCGGGGCTGTTGCCGAATGCGCGTCAACGCGCGGAGATGAACAAGTTCGGCAAGGCCCGAATCAAGGAATGAGCGGGATGCTGACGTATGAAGAAGCGCACAATCGCGCGGCCGAATTCGGGCAGGGGCACCTCTTCCAGTTCTGGGGGCAGTTGAATGAAGCCGAGCGCGGCGCGCTGCTTTCGGACATTTCGGAAATTGACTTTCCGCTCATGCGGCGGCTGATCGCGCATTGGGTGCTGAGCGAGCCGGAGCCGGAGCGTTTTGAGCATATAGCACCGGTGCCCGTGATTCCGCTCAACGCGCCGGACAGCGCGGAGGCGTGGGCGGCGGGCGAAGACGCGTTGCGCGCGGGGCGTGTCGGACTCTTTCTTGTGGCCGGGGGCCAAGGCACGCGGCTGGGCTTTAACGGCCCGAAGGGCGCGTATCCGATTGGACCGCTGACGGGGAAGTCGCTCTTTCAGTATCACGCCGAGAAGATCCGGAATCTGCGTCGCCGCTACGGATGCATCCTGCCCTGGTACATCATGGTCAGCGACGCGAACGCCGAAGAAACGTCCGTCTATTTCGAGCAGCACGATTTCTTCGGACTGGGCCGGGAGCACATCCGCTTTCTCCGCCAGCGCATGGTCCCGTGCGTGGACCTGGCGGGGCGTTTCTTGCTGGAGGCGAAGGACCGGCTCGCGATGAATCCCAACGGCCACGGGGGTTGCATCCCGGCCATGGTCGAGAGCGGGGTGCTGGAGGATGCGCGAGAACGGGGTGTAGACCTCTTAAGCTATTTTCAGGTGGACAACTGGGCAGTGAAGGTTGCGGATCCGAGGTTCATCGGGTATCACGTTCTTCGGGGCGCGGAAATGTCCTCCAAGAACCACCGCAAGAATTCGCCGCGGGAAGCCGTCGGCGTGCATTGCCTCTGCGACGGCCGGTATCAGGTCATCGAATACAGCGAGTTGGATCTTTATCCGCAGTTGCTCGAAACGGATGAGCGGGGGGACGTGGTGTACTACGCCGGCAATCCGGCGATCCACATCCTTTCCGTGGATTTCGTGCAGCAGGTCTACGACCACTTCGAGGCGTTCCCCTGGCATCGCGCTTTCAAGAAGATCCCCTTTGTCGACGAAAGCGGCGCCCTCGTGAAGCCCGACGCGCCGAACGGGTACAAGTTCGAGACGTTCGTTTTCGACGCCCTGCAAATCATTGGGCATGCGCCGGTCGCCGTCGAGATTCAGCGCGAAGGCGAGTACACGCCGACGAAGCAATTCGAGGGGGACAACAGCGTCGTAGCGGCGCGGCGGAGCATGGCCAGCCTGTGGTCCAAATGGCTGGAAGCGACAGGCGCAAAGCCGCCCCGGCAGGCCGACGGGAGCAGCGCCATTGCGATAGAGATCAGCCCGGCCTTCGCGCTGGACGAGAAAGAATTTGTTACTAATAGTCTAGGACACGACTGGCCTATCGATACCGATCTTGCGATCGGCGCGGCGGGTGAGATTGAGCGCGCAGCGCCGGCAGCGCAGACGAGTTGAAATGTCCGGACATCAAATGCTATAGTCCTTTCCGTTGCAGGTAATCCCTGTCAACAGTTACGCTGCGGAGGCGTAGTTCAGTTGGTTAGAACGCTGGCCTGTCAAGCCAGAGGTCGCGAGTTCAAGTCTCGTCGTCTCCGCCATCTAAGATACTCAGGCCCAAGGACTTGTAAAAAGGGTTCTTGGGCCTGTTTTCTTTTGTTCGGCTGCGTAAGTCCATGGTAAGTCCAAGATGCAGGCGTTTGGGGCGCCTCGCGTCTCCGGATGCAGACTTCCCGCGGTCTTGCGGGCACCCTTTTCAGGACGACTGAACGGTGTTTCGGGCGCAGTATCTGCAGGAAGTTGTGGAATGCTCGGCGGTGCCGTTAGACTTCCGTGTCGATTTGTTTCCTGAGTAGGCCCGTTGTTTCGGTGTTTTGTCCAGCAGGGAGTGAAGTGCCGGTGCGAATCGTCGGAAAGCTGTGCAGTGCCGCGGTGATAGTGCTGGCGGCCGAGGTGGTTTTTGCGGCGGATCAGCCGCAGTGGGGGGAGCGCTATTCGCGGAACATGGTTTCGAATGAAACCGGTCTACCCGCGACATTTGATCCGGCCAGTGGCGCGCACATTCTGTGGTCCGCCTCGTTGGGCGGAGGTTCGTACAGCACGCCCATTGTCGCCAACGGCAAGGTTTACATCGGGTCAAACAACTCGGATGCTCGGGACCCGCGGCACAGCGGGGATCGGGGCGTCCTGCTTTGTCTGAACGAGCAGGACGGGACGCTGGCATGGCAACTGGTAGTGCCGCGCATCGGCGGGGACGATTATCTGGACTGGCCTGGGATCGGGGTGTGTTCCGCGCCGACAGTGGAAGGCGACCGCGTCTATGTGGTGACGAACCGAAGCGAGGTGGTCTGTCTCGACGTGAACGGGCTTGCCAATGGCAACGACGGTCCCTATACGGATGAATCGCGCCACATGACGCCCGAGGGCCAGGCACTGATCGAGACCGGTCCGACGGACGCGGACATTGTCTGGCTGTTCGATATGCGGACGGGCATCGGCATGTATCCGCATGATTCACCGCATGCGTCCGTTTTGATCGACGGGGACTACCTCTATCTGAACTCGTGCAATGGCGTGGACAACACCCACATCAAGATACGCAGTCCCGAGGCCCCGAGCCTCATTGCGCTCGACAAGAAGACCGGCAAACTGGTCGCCAAAGACGGGGAAGGCATCGGCCCGCGCATCTTCCATTGCACGTGGTCTTCGCCCGCGCTGGGCGACGTGGGCGGACAGCGGGAAATCTTCTTCTGCGGCGGGGACGGCGTCTGCTATGCGTTCAAGGCGCTTCCGGCGTCAATTCCGGATTCCGTACAGGTCTTTGAGCGGCTGTGGCGCTTCGAATGCGACCCGGACGCGCCCAAGGAAGAAGTGCATCGTTATTCGAAGAACACGAAGGAAGGCCCGAGCGTCATCATGGGGATGCCGGTGTTTTACGGGAACCGGGTCTATGTGACGGCGGGCGGCGACATCTGGTGGGGCAAGTATCGGGCGTGGCTCAAGTGCATTGACGCGACGCAGGGGGGCGAGGCCGGCAAGCCGGCGGAGCGCTGGTCGTATCCGCTGGAGCGCTACAGTTGCTCGACGCCGGCGATCGCGAACGGCCTGGTGTTTGTTGCGGACGGCAAGGGCAATCTTCACTGTGTGGACGCTGAGACCGGCCAGGCGCATTGGACCCACGACGTGGGCAATGCCGTCTGGGGATCGCCGCTCGTGGCGGACGGCAAGGCCTATGTCGGCGCACGCAATGGCGCGTTCAACATATTTGCGGCGGACAAGGTCAAGAACCTCGTGTTTACAACCACGTTCGACGACGAGATCAGCGGCACGCCGACGGCGGCCAACGGCGTGTTGTACGTGGCCACGCTGAGCCGGCTTTACGCGATACGTTGAAGGGGCGGCTGGATGGAACGGACGAGCGAAATGGGAGGGATGTGATGATGAAGGACGGGGACAGACGGGTGGAGAAACCGAAAGCCAAGCGCCTCTCGCGCCGGCAGTTTGTGGGGGCCGCGGTGGTCGCTGCCGCCCCGTTCATGATCGTTCCGAGGCATGTCCTCGGGGGCGCCGGCCATACGCCGCCGAGCGAGAAACTGAATATCGCCGGGATCGGGGTCGGCGGCCAGGGGGCGGCCGACCTCAATGAACTTCGCAGCGAGAATATCGTGGCCTTGTGCGACGTGGATGACGCGCGGGCGGCGGGCACGTTCGAGCGGTTTCCGAAAGCGGCCCGTTATCGCGACTTTCGAAAGATGCTCGACAAAGAGGGTCGCAATATTGACGCGGTGGTGGTCGCCACGCCCGACCACGTTCATGCGGCCGCGAGCATTGCGGCGATCAAGCTGGGGAAACACGTGTATTGCGAGAAGCCGCTGACGCGGACGGTTCACGAGGCCCGGGCGGTCGCGCAAGCGGCCCGTGAGGCGAAGGTCGCCACGCAGATGGGCAACCAGGGGATGGCGTTCGAAGGGAACCGGCTGATCAACGAGTGGATATGGGACGGGGCGATCGGGCCGGTTCGGGAAGTGCATGTGTGGTCGGATCGTCCGACGCACGGGGGCAAGCTGTTCTGGGCGCAGGGCATAGAGCGTCCGACGGATACGCCGCCGGTGCCTGAAACGCTGGATTGGGATTTGTGGCTGGGTCCGGCGCCGGAACGGCCGTATCATCCCGCGTATGCGCCGTTCAAATGGCGCGGGTGGTGGGATTTCGGTTCGGGGGGACTGGGCGACATGGGCATTCACAATATGGCGCCCGTTTTTTCCGCGTTGAAACTGGGAGCGCCGCTCAGCATCGATTCCAGTTCGACGCTGGTGTACAAGGAGACGTTGCCCCTGGCCTCGACGGTGCACTACGACTTTGCGGCGCGCGGCGACCTGCCGGCCGTCCGAGTGCACTGGTACGATGGCGGGCTGGTGCCGGCGCGTCCCGAGGAACTCGACGCGGGCCAGGAACTGGATCGGGAAGACGGGATCATCTTCGTTGGGGACCGGGGCAAGATGCTGGTTACGGGCTGGGGCGGAAACGAGCCAAGGCTGATTCCGGATTCGCGGATGAAGGACTATAAGCGCCCGCCGGAGACGCTGCCGCGTTCCATCGGCCACCACAAGGAGTGGGTTGAGGCGTGCAAGGGGCGTGGAACGACGCGGTCTAACTTTGACTTTGCGGGCCCGCTGACGGAGGCCGTGTTGCTGGGGACGCTTTCTGTGCGGACGGGGAAGCGGCTACAGTGGGATTCGGAGCAGATGCGAATCACGAACGTGTCCGAGGCCAACGCGTTGTTGCACTACACGTACCGAGACGGTTGGACACTCTAAGGCGGAATCAAGAAGAGGAGCCCCCGGCCGCGCCGGAGGCTCCCCGTTGATTTCTTGAACGCAACCCGTCAAGCGGGTGTTATCTGGCGAGGCGCAAACCGAAACTGCTGTCCGCGCGGGCAGGGTCGTACGTGTAGCGATAGGCCGAACGGCATGTGTAGTTATAGTCTCCCCAACTGCCGCCGCGCAACACGCGCGCCGTGCCGGTTGCCGACCCGGTGGGGTCGGTCACCATGCCGCTGGGATAGTCGCCGAACCAGTCCTGGCACCACTCCATGACATTGCCGGACATATCAAAGAGGCCAAAACCGTTGGGATGTCCCATGCCGCCACTCGTGCCCACCGTATGCGTTTGGCTTCCGCTGTTGCTGTAGTACCATGCGTACATCGGCATCAGTCCATAGCCCGCGTCATTTCCCCAGTAATAGCGTGTGGGCGGCGTCTGGTTTCCCGCCCGGCATGCATATTCCCACTCCGCTTCCGAAGGCAGACGAAATGTCTCGCCTGTGGCCGCGTTCAGCGCGGGCAGGAAGTCCTGCGTAATCGTATTCCAGGAAACCATCTCGACCGGACGATTGGCGGTGTTGCCGTACACCCCGCCCTGGAAATGGGAGGGGTTGCTTCCCATCACGGCTTCCCACTGCGCCTGGGTCACTTCATACTTGCCCAGCCAGAAGCCGGAGCTGAGATTCACAGTGTGCTGGGGATCTTCACCGGCGGAGTAGCTGTCCTGTTCGCCCGGATTGCGTCCCATCAGGAAGGAGCCCGCCGGTATCCACTTCATCACGAGCGGTATCCCGCCCGGGAGGAACGTCGTGACTTCGCCCTCGCCCTCGCCCTCGCCCTCGCCCTCGCCTTCACCCTCGCCTTCGCCTTCGCCTTCACCCTCACCACCCTGCTGCACGTGAATGAGGCTGAGCTGCAATTCCGTATCCTCGCCGTCCAGCGTCGTGACGGTGAGCGAGACATTATAGGTTCCGGGCGTGTCATAGACGTGGACCGGGTTCTGCGCAAAGCTGCTCTCTCCATCGCCGAAGAGCCATTCCCAGTAGAAGATTGGCGAGTCACCCGGGGCGGAGAAATCGGTGAATTGAACGGTTAGCGGGGCTGCACCGGAAGTGGTGCTGGCCTGGAATGCCGCCTGGGGACCCACTGGGGTCAGGAGGGGGCAACCCGTGATAACCAGGAGGGTCAGGATTGAGAACATCATTCCCATACGGCAAGCATTTTTGAGCTGAAACAAAATCGAATCCCTTATTGGTTTTGCAGGCCTCTGCATGCGGACCCCTTGGGTTTCAACGCGCCCGTCCGATCACTGCAGGCAGATCCGGAACGAATCCCGGGATCCTTCTCTGCACTCACGTTGTTGAGAATGAAACCTAATTGCTGTCCAGGATATTCCTGGTGGCTTGCTCATGAAGTGCATGCATGCAGAAGCATGCTGGTGGTACTGCGCGGCGGGTCAATCGCCGGAGCGGGGCAGCAAGACCTCCAGCAGGCGCTTGTCGGGCGTCTGGAGATGGGCGGGTCCGAAGGGCTGACGTCCGGGCGCCATGACGGTCAGGGTTTCATTGTAGGACCAGTAGGCCCAGCCGATGCCGTTCTCTTCAAACGTCTCGCGGACGTCCTTGAGATAGCGGCGCCGGTCCTCGGGGTCGATGGAATGTTGATAGCAGCCGAATTCCGCGCACCAGATCCGGAGTGCCCCGCCGTGGGACTTGTTCCAGTCGGCCAATTTCCGGACGCAGCCGGCGATCTTCTCGCGGTTCCAGCGGGCGTTGCCATATTCGAGGAGCATGCCCTCGGCGGCGGCGCGCCATTCGGGGGGCTCCGGCGGGATCTTCTCGAGAATGGCCTGCTTATGCGCGGCAATGATTTCGGGACTTGACGGGTAGGGTATTCCCCCCAGGAAAGCCCAGAGTTTTGGCGTGAGCCATTCTCCGCCCTGGAGGGTCAGGACGAAGGGGTCGTAGAAGGTAAAGCTGTAGAGGACATTGGCGTCGTTCACGGGTTTTGTGGACACGAGCCCGTCAATCGTGCCCACTTGATCGCCGGCGAGAATGAGGGTGTGCCCCGGCATGGCGCGCCGTGCGGCCTGCCAAAGCCGGGGCTGCAGTTCATTCCACGGCAGGGCGTTGGCGCCGGGTTCGGTCATCAGTTGCAGGGCGAGCTGCTTTGGCCCCCAGTGTGTGGCAAGGAGGCGGGCCGTGTCCTCGAGAAAGGCCAGGAACTTGGCAAACTCCTGCTCATTGCTGAGGATGGACTTCTTGAATTCCCATTCAGGATGGATGCAGACGACGACGGGTAATCCTTCATGGGCGACGAGGCCGACGATTTCCTCCAGGTAACCCTGCGTGGCCGGGTTGAGCCGGCCGTTCAGCATCAAGGGCTCGGGATTGACGATGAGCTTCACAAATTCGAAACCCATGGACTTGATGAGCTGTATGTCGGCGGCGGTGATCTTCATGATCGCTTCAGGCGGGATCGTGCGGAACTGGCGATCGATGGATATGCCGCGCTTCAGTTCAAGCGCCAATTTGGCGGCTGGAGGCCGAGGCGGCGTTACGGCACTGTGTTCCGCCGATTGCGTCCGGTTCGAGAGCAGTAGCGGGAGCAAGGCACAGGCGAACATGGCAAGCCGTTTCATCATTGAGGAAGTATACGTTTGCCACATTGTCCGGACAAATGGGAGCGGCAGCGCCAAAGAAGTCAGTTGAAGTTCATGAACGAGTTCTGTTCCACTTAGTCCGTCGCCTTGAGCGCGTGCTGCGTACCGGAGGTTCCTTCACTATCCCGGCGCCCGCCTCGCTTCTGCGACGTACGTGTTTGGAGGCCAATGAAAATGAACGACTTTCTCCGAACTGCTTTGCGGTGGGCTTGCGCGGGAGCGCTGACTTTCGTTTGTGTCTGGAGTTCCGGCGCGGCCTGGGCACAGGAGGCCGCCGTATTGCAGGCCACGGCGGCGGCTTCCGGCGCCCTCCACGGCGAAATGGTGCTTTCGCGCGCCAGTCATGAGTGGATGTCTCAGCAAGTCGAGGAACCCTGCATTCTGCCGAATCCCAAGGTTTCTGGGCGGCTGATCATGTTCTATTCGGCCGTGTCGTCCTCGAATCGCGTCGTGGCAGCGATCGGCAAAGCCTGGGCGGGCGCGAAGGAGCCGTTTTGCTGGCATCAGGATGAGGCGAATCCCATCTTTGAACCCGCCGGGCAAGGTTGGGATTCGGGCACGATCCGGCTCGACACGGTTCTTTATGTGGCCGAGGAGGACGCTTACTACATCTACTATTCCGGCACCGCGGGTTCGGTCCAGGATCGGATTGGCCTGGCGATTTGTCCTGCAGGCGCGGACGGATACTCGGGTGTGACCTCGTCGGCCATCACCCGCTACGGTTCCGCGCCGGTGCTGGCGCCGGAGGCTGCAGCGCCGTATTGTGAGGAGATGGCTTCTCAGGCCGCGGTCCTTCGCGAGTGGGACGCCGCGGCGCAACGTTGGAACTGGTTCATGTACTACTCGTATCGCGGCAAGGATGGCGTGTTGCCCGGCATCCGGCTGGCGACCTCGCAGGACGGCAAGAGTTGGACGCGGCACTTCAACGCGGACGATCCTCGGGGAATGGGCCAAATCTTTCCGTCGACGCCCAATGCCTACTACGAATGGCATCAGGTGTTCAAGACGGGAAGGACCTATGTGCTCTGCATCGAGGTGGGCGTGGAGCATGGCGCGCGCTGGCGTCCGGGACTCGCGGTCAGCACGGAGCCGGCGCGGGGTTGGACGCAACTCGATCTGGACCTGATGCTGCAGACGAAGTGGGAGGGACTGTACGACGACCGCACGCTGTATCATGTCGCCACGCCCGCACTGTATCGGATTGAAGGCAAGTGGTACTTGTATGCGCAGGCCTGCGGGCGGCCCAGCGACAACAATTATATCAATGGCGCGTGGGAGATGTGGGGCGTGTCCTGCGAGCACCGGATTCCCACCCGTCCCGGTTGCGCCGATCTGTACATTCCCGGGCTGCCGGATAGCGCGGACGCGTTGCGGCAGGCACGGAAGGAGGCCGCCTGGAAACGGCGCCGAATCATGTACAACGACGATGGCTGCCACGTGCAGCCGTACACATCGCCGGAGGAACTCATCGCGCTGCGCCTTCGGCAATTGGCCGGCACGCAGGTGGATGCCATCTCCTACTGCACGGGTGGCGGCGGCCTCTTCTGGGGCCATGTGCCCAAAGTGGGCGAGTTGATTGGCGAGTTTGTGTCCGACACGGAGGAGCAGTACGTGAAGGACATCTGTTCGAGCCTGCGGGCCCTCGAGGCGCAAGGCACAGATCCGCTGGCGGTGGCGGTCCAATTCGGCCATGCCAACGGCATGGAGGTGTTCTGGTCGAGCCGCATGAACAACATCGAGGACAGTTTTGCCCCGTGGTCGCGTTCACGCTGGAAACGGGAGCATCCGGAGTACCTCTTCGGGAAAGTGGAGGATTTCGAGAAGTACGAGGCCACGGACCCGCGGAAGTGGTGGGCGGCGCTGGATTTTGCCGTTCCGGAGGTCAGGGACTATCTGCTCCGCATCTTCGACGATGTGTTCACGCGCTACGACGTTGACGGCATCGAGATGGATTGGTTTCGCGCGCCGCGCTATTTCCGCGAAACGAATGAAGGCCGTCCCGTGGAGCCGCAAC
Organism: Candidatus Hydrogenedentota bacterium; assembly: GCA_903837785.1. GTDB lineage: Bacteria > Hydrogenedentota > Hydrogenedentia > Hydrogenedentales > CAILVY01 > CAILVY01. The sequence continues at coordinate 13,728 of CAILVY010000124.1, read as the reverse complement.
ACGTCGCGATGATGACGGATTTTGTGCGGAAGGCGCGCGCGTTGTCGGAACGCGTGGCGGCGGCCCGCAATCGGCCTTTCCTGATCGCGTGCCGGGTTCCGCTGAGCGAGGAACGCTGCCTCGCGATTGGCCTGGACGTGCGGACCTGGCTCGAAGAAGGCCTGGTTGACCTCCTTGTGTTGGGCGGCGATCTGGGCCCCATGGCGATGGCTCCGCAACTGCAACGCATGGTTGAGTTGGCGCACACGCACGGCGTCCCGGCCATGGCGAACCTCTGCGGGTCGGGCTTGCAGCCCGCGCACGGATACTTCGCCAAAGAAGCGTGGTGGGCCGCGGGCATGAACGCGTGGCATGCAGGGGTAGACGGAATCTACACGTTCAATCTCTTTCCGTCGGAGCCGGACGAGCGTTTTGTCCGGCTTGGTTCGCCCGAGACACTGAAGGGCCTGGACAAGGTTTATGCCGTCGATTCGATCCAGCCCGGGGACTTCTGGGGCTTTGACCGGGCCGGACTCGTGGTGCCCGATCGCCTGCCGATAGCCCTTGTTCCAGACGGAAGCGTGTCAGCCCGGCTGCCCGTGGGGGAAGACTTTGCGGCCAATGCGCCCGAAGGAGCCGTTCCCCGGCTCAGTCTTCGAATCCGGGTTAAGGAGGCCGCCGAAGGGGACCAGATCCGCATCGCGCTGAACGGAACCGATCTCGGACCTGCAACAGCGGCCGTGGACCCGGACAAGGCATCGGCCGGAAGCTGGTTTGAGGTCAGCCCTCCAATCCCCGGTGTCAAGGCCGGAGAGAATCGTGTGGACGTGCATTTTACGAGAGGGTCGCGTGCCGCAGCAGGCCAAGCGATTATGGATCGTCTCGAATTGACGCTTGCCTATGTGCCAAACGCAGACGAGAGGACATCCACTCCGCCCGAGACGCGATGAAACGGGAGTAATGGCCACTGAATGCCTGGAGGAAAAGATTGAACATGAAGAGTGGACGAGGTCTTTTCGCCGTAGCGGCTCCTGTCCTGATCTGGAGCCTGTGCGGCATGCTTGCGTGCCCTTTCGCGCAGGCGCTCGAGGCAGAGGTGAAATCGTATTGCGGGTCGCCGATGATTCATGTGGACGGCAAGCCGATAAGTCCGCTGACGTTCTTCGGCTGGGAGTCGGGGATAGGGGGGCCCACGAGCGTGAACCTGAGCACGGAGTGGCAGGAGTTCAGCATCACAGTGGTGGCCCTGGAGACGACGGACGGCGCCAGCGGGATCCATTTCAGGATGGGGGGCGAAGGCCCCGGAACCGTGTGGGTGGACAACATTCACGTATACCCCGGCGAAAAGATGAATACTCCGGCCGAGAATTGGGCGCGTGGCGGTGACTTCGAAGGAACGCGTGAAGAAGTGGAGCGCGACTGGAACTTCTTCAAGACGGCCGGAGCCGAAGCGGCGTGGACCCTCGATTCCTCAACCAAAGCGAGCGGTCAGCAGAGTCTGCGGGTGGACATTGCGTCGGCGGGCACGGACCACATGCACCTGCACTGGTTCCAGACCGGTTACTCCGTCAAGGCCATGCAGAACTACACGTACTCGCTTTGGATGAAGGCGGACAAGCCTCGGACTGTGGATTTCATGATGCTGCATATCAACGATCCGTGGACAATCTATCCCGCGGAAAGCGCATCGGCCTCGGCGTATGTGCAACAGGTGCGTCTCGCGCGGGACGCCGGGGTGCGCATCTACAGTTTCAGCCTGGGCATGCCCTGGCCGGCCCCGGGCCAGCGCGCGGATTTCGGCGAGGTGGATCGCTGTATCGAAACGACGCTCCGGGAGGATCCGCAGGCGTTGTTGCTGCCGCGATTTGGCATGGCACCTCCGGAGTGGTGGCTCGCGCAGCATCCGGACGATCGTCTTCTCTTTGACGACGGCCAGACAGTTTCCATGTCGATGGCCTCCGAAGCGTGGCGGGCGGAGATGCAGACGCACTTGCGGGCCCTGGTTCAGCACTGCGAATCGAAATATGGAGATCATGTGCTGGGCTATCATCCGTGCGGGCAGCACACGGGCGAGTGGTTCTATGAGCGATCCTGGGAGCCGCGGCTCTCCGACTTCTCGCCGGCGATGAATGCAGGGTTCCGCAAGTGGATTGCGGCGCAATACGGGTCTGTTGAGGCGCTGCGTCAGGCGTGGAATCGTCCCGAGGCGACGTTTGAGGCGGTGCAGGTGCCTTCGGCTGAGGAGCAACGCCAAACGACCCTGGGCCTCTTCCGCGACCCGGTTGTTGAACGTCCGGTCATCGACTATTTCCGCTACAAGCAAATCGCCATGGAAGAGCCGCTGGAACTGATGGCGCGGGTGATCAAGGAGGAGACGCAGCGCCGGAAGCTGACCTGCTTTTTTTACGGCTATCTTTTCGACATGCACGGGATTCCGATGGGCCCGCAAAACAGTGGGCATCTGGCAATGTCGCGCATGCTGGCCTGTCCCGACGTGGACATCCTGTGTTCGCCAATCTCCTATCTGGATCGCGAACTGGGCGGGGCGGGCATGTTCATGAGCGCGGTGGACAGCGTGCGGAACCGCGGGAAGTTGTGGCTGAATGAGGACGACACGCGGACGTATCTTACGCCGCCCGGGTCGGGCTTTGGCCGGGTGGACTCGCCGCAGGGAACGCGCTGGGTGCACGAGCGCAACTTCGCGCAGATCTGGCCGCGACGGCTTGCGGCGTGGTACATGGACCTGGGCGGCACCGGCTGGCTCAACGGCAAGGACCTGTGGGAGAATATCGCCCGCCTCCAGGATTTCTATCAGCAGCACCTGAGCGAAGCGTCGGCCTGGGCGCCGGACGTGGCCGTCATTGTGGACGAAGAGAGTCCGGACTACGCGGCCTGCACGATCCAATTGAGCTGCCCGCTCGTGTATGAAATGCGGAGCCAGTATTTCCGCATGGGCGCGCCGTTCGGCATCTACTTGTTGAGCGATCTCGTGGCCAACCGGGTTCCCCCGGCCAAGGCATACTTCTTTGCCAACTGTTACCGCCTCAACGGGCAGCAGCGGGAAGCCGTGCGGCAGGCCACCCGCGGCAAGACCGCGACCTGGTTCTACGGCGGAGGCTTTCTGAGCGATACGGCGCAGGAGGCCAACATGCAGGAGGTGACAGGGCTGCGCGTGCGGAGAAGCGCCCCGGAAGTGGGTAAAGTGACGCCCGAAAAGGCCTCCGGCGGACTTGCAGCAGGGCTGGAATCGCCCTTCCGGAACGAAACCCTGCTTGACCCCCTGTGGGTGGTGGAGGAGCCCGACGCAGAGGTTATCGGGCGCTTCCCGTCGGGCGGGGTCGCGGTGGCCGCAAAGAAGACTCCGGACGGCCTTCGGGTCTATGTCGGGGCGCTCCACTGCCCGGCCAGACTGTTGCGCAATATCCTGAATGCTTCGGGAGTTCATGTGTATTGCGACAGCGATGACATTGTGCTGACGGACGGCCGCTTTTTCAGTCTGACCGCCAGCAGCGCGGGCAAGAAGCACTTGAAGTTCCCTCAATCTTGCAGGCTTGTCGATGCACTGACAGGCCAATCCCTCGTGGACGGGGTTGCCGCGCTGGACGTGGATCTGGCCCTGGGTGAGACACGGATGTTTCTTCTGAAGTGATTCTGTCGCTACGAGGGTCGCTCTGACCCAAGCATAAGCGAAATCCACGTTTCTCTGCCGTGGCCAAACCCGTTCCGGGCAAAATGCAGCCAGCGGGGTGTGTTGCCGGATATTAACGTCAACATTTTGTCATTTAGACGACAAAAATGGCAATGGCCAGTCGATTTGCGCATTTGCAAAAACGCTCCATAAAGTCTCGCTTTCTTGCGACTGCCGACTGGATCGCCTGTTTATCATCGTACGCGTCGTCACTTTTCTTATTTTTCAAGTACTTCACCAAGAACCCAAGTGAACATTGGCACACCCAGTTATCGGTCGATGTTTGGGCAACCCCCTCTCCTGTCAGAATTTGTGAGGAGAGGCGCCAAAAAGGCGTTCCGGAAGAGTCACCTGATTGCTATCGTGCGCACTGTCCGGACAGAACTGCAATGGTCGGTAGCGCAACGGTTTATGGCGCCGCTTCTTCATGGCACGAGACTTGCTCGATCTAATCGTGTTCTTGCGGTGAGTAAGGGTTGGCCGGACCGAGTCGCGATGCTCTGGAGACCCTCTCCGGCGAGCAAGAACAACCTGTTGTGAATCGAGCGATTCTCGATGGCCGTGCGTCGCACAGTGTCGGGAATCCACCGGGAGCCAATCACCGCTCCGGGGAATGCTCGACGATCCGCAAAATCTGTGGAGATAGAACTATGCATATCAATAAGCGCAGTACTCAAAGATCCGTGTGGGTCAACGCCCTATTCCTGGTTCTTCTTGGCCTGGCAGTCTGCGTTCAGGAAGCGTCGGCGGCTAGCTTCTGGAGTGGTTCGTTAAGAGTCACCATTCAGCCTTCGGGCGCGGTCAGTGCGGGCGCGCAGTGGCGGGTGGATGGCGGCGTATGGCGGAGCAGCGGCACGACCGTGAGCGGCCTGACTGTCGGCACGCACGCCGTTTCGTTTTCCTCGATAACTGGATGGAGTGCTCCGGCGAACCTGTCCGTGCGTGTGAACCTGTGGCAGACGACGTCGGCGACGGGCACCTACACCGCGGTTCAACAAACGGGGTCGCTTCTGGTGAACCTGGAGCCTGCGGGGGCGGTCAGCGCGGGGGCGCAATGGCAGGTGGACGGGGGCAGTTTTCAGAACAGCGGCGCAACCGTCACCGGTCTTTCCGCAGGCACCCATACAGTTGCGTTCAAGGCCGTGACAAACTACACGTCACCCGCGAATCAAAGCGTTTCCGTCAGCGCGAATACGACCACCACGCTGGCGGCGGTCTACGTTGTGCAGACGGGCGCGCTGACGGTCAGCCTGCTTCCGGCGGGGGCTGTGACCGCCGGGGCGCAATGGCAGGTGGATGGCGGCAGCCTGCAGAACAGCGGGGCAACGGTCTCGGGCCTGTCCGTCGGCAGTCATGCGGTTGCCTTCAAGGCGCTGAGCGGCTGGAGTGCTCCGGCCGGCCAGCAGGTGAGCATTGTGGCGAATCAGACGTCGAGTTTGACGGCCACATATGCGTTGTCACTGGCGACGGTGCCGAATCTTGTCGGTTTGGCGGAATCCTCCGCCGCCGGCACCCTGACGGCGTCGGGACTGGTTCTGGGCACCACGGCCCGGGCCTACAGTCCGAGTGTTCCCCAAGGCTCCGTTTCCGGTCAGAATCCCGCGGCAGCCACGCAAGTGGCGCAAGGCACGGCGGTCAACATTGTCGTGTCGTTGGGGTCCGGACCGCAAACCATTTATGTGAGCAGTTCCACCGGGAACGATACGCTCAATCATGGCCTTTCGGCAGACTCACCACTCAAGACCCTGGCTCAAGCCGTGAAACGCTTGCGGGCGGGCAGTTCGGATTCGATGCTCCTCAAGCGGGGCGATGTCTGGAATGAGTCCCTGAACGGCGGGAAATCCTCGCTGGGCGGGGGACTCTCAGAAGCGGAGCCGATGGTGATCGCATCCTATGGCACGGGCGAGCGGCCCGGAGTCACGCTTGGTTTCGGTGCGTGGGGGACGACGCCGACGCAGTATCTCGTGATTCGGGGCATTCACTTCTTCGATCCGAATTATGACGGGACCAACTCGATCAACGGGATAACGATGGGTCCGGTAGTCTCGCTGGTTGTGGAAGACTGTTTCCTGGACGGGGTTCCGTTCGTGGCGCAGGCGGGGACCCTTCCGGTCGCGTATTTGACCCTGCGCCGTTGCGTGATTGCGGACAACTACGGCATCTATACGGTTCGGCATTCGCAGGGGGTGTACTGCGATGGCGTGAACGGGATAACGATTGAGGATTGCCTGCTGGACCACAACGGTTGGAAGGAAGGGGTCGTGGGCGCCGAGCCCACGATGTTCAATCACAACGTCTACATCCAGACGAACTGCACAGACGTGGTGTTCCGGCGGAACCTCAGCACGCGGGCCTCGAGTCACGGCATTCAGGCGCGTCCGGGCGGGATCATTGAAGACAATGTGTTCTGTCAGGACCCGATAGCGATTCTCTGGAGGGGGTATCAGGCGGATAGTGAGGGGCGCATCAACGGGAATGTGGTGCTTCAGGGGAATGACATCGGCAGCAGCGCCCGAGGCTGGGGCATCGACATCTACAACTCGGCGGGCGTCCGTCACGTTGAGGTTGCGAACAACATCATTGCCAACTACGAGAGCATTCTGCCGTACGGATTCGGCATCGAGCTCATCGGCGCGCCCGGCTACTCGGCCACGGCCACCTTCGCCTCGAACATCATTTACAACTGGCGGAACCCGATATCGTTTTCGGTGGACGGCTGGTCGGTGCAGTTTAACGGCAATGAATTGCAGGACACGAACAGTTCCGGGCAGTCTCTGATTCGTATTTCCGATGCGGCGAATGGCACCTTTTCGGCCGACAGCAACACGTACTCCTCGGACGCCACGAACAACATCTTCTATTACGGCACGTACATGAACTTCGAGGGCTGGCTGTCCGCGTCGGGCGAAACGAACGCCCAGGTCCGCAGCCTCGCCTATGCCGACCCGGGGCGCAGCCTGGCGTCCTATCATGCGAGTCTCGGCAGGGAAGGCACGCTGGAAGCCTTCCTCGAGGAGGCCCGGAAGCAGTCGGATGACAATTGGCGCGAGGAGTATACGGCGGCCGCTGTGATCGCCTACATCAAGGCGGGTTTCGCGTTGGTGCCGAGATAGTAAGTCAGGGTTCGCACAGTCCCGGAGACCCGGGACCGGCGTTGTGGCTCAGAAATGAGGGGCAGGCCCAAGGTGGGACGAGAAGTCCTCCTTGGGCCTCCTGTTTTCTGTTGCGCCGGAGGGTTCTGCGTGCGCCGAGAGGGAGGCCCAGCGTCGCCTCTTGGATCATTTCGGACTTCGCGACCCTGCGCATTGGGAGAATCCGGGGCCGGCCGTGTATTGACAGCGAAGCCGGGTAGGTTCATGATTAGGTGAGATTGGCCGGATGGAAGCGCGATAGTTTAACCGCGGATCCGCCGTCAATTTGTCCGATAGAGATTCCTGAGTGTTCAGAAGGCAGTTCTGAAAGACGAAGCGTGGCGCAACACGCCGTCAAACGAGGGAGGTATCTCAAGATGAAACGAAGAGGATTTACGCTTATTGAACTCCTGGTCGTGATCGCAATCATCGGAATTCTGGCGGCCATTCTATTGCCGGCGTTGGCCAGGGCGCGCGAGGCGGCGCGCCGGAGCAGTTGCATGAACAACCTCAAGCAATGGGGGTTGGTTTTCAAGATGTACGGGAACGAGTCCAAGGGGATGAAGTTTCCTCCCATCCAGGTCGGCTCCTATCGGAATCAGGCGGGGGGAATGGAGGGGGTGATCGACTTCGGTCCCAACGTATTCATGATATACCCGGAATACCTGACTGACCCGATGATTGTGTTCTGCCCGTCGGATGCGGAGCTCGGGGACAGCTTGGCCAAGGCAAAGGACGCTAACGGGGAATGGTGTTTTGGATATGCCGAGAGTCATGGCGGCAAGTGCGCCCGGGCCGTGGATGCGAGTTATGGCTACTCCGGCTGGCTGGAGGATCAGGGGCATTGCACTGAGATGGCCCCGTACAGCGAGTTTACTTATCTGAGCATCCTGGGGGCTCAATTGGATCCTCCGGTGGTGCTTTCCGGAGATGTGGACCGGCAGTTTGGCGCGACCCTGGACTCCCTGGTGAAGGCCGTGCTTGCCTCGCTGGCAGCGCCTGAGCCCACGGAGCCGACCGCACTCAAGGAGAGCGACGAGGACTTCACGGTGCCCGAGGGTTACGGCAACGGCGGCGGCACGACCGTATATCGTCTGCGGGAGGGCATCGAGCGCTTCCTGATCACGGACATCAACAATCCCGCGGCCTCGGCGAAAGCACAGAGTGCCATCTACATCATGTACGATCAGTTGGCGACGAATCCGTCCGCGTACAATCATATTCCGGGCGGATCGAACGTGCTGTACATGGACGGACACGTGCAGTTCATGCGCTACGATCCCTGCGGAGAACCGCCGACGAACCGTCCGTTCGCGGAAGTGGCGGGCGTTTTGACCGGCGGATGATCCGTACATCCGGAGACACGTTCTCCCGCAATTCTGAATGAGATGACGGGCTGCCGAGAGGTGGCCCGTCATTAGTCTTTCCCTTGACGCCGCGAGAGATGCTCCGTACAGCTTCCCTTTCCTGCGAAGCCTTGCGGTTGGCGCGTCTTCAGGCATACGCTGTATCTGGCCGAGCAGCAAAGAGGAGGTGCAGCGTGTACAAAATAGCGGTGTCGCGATGTCTGCAGGGTTTGCTGATCCTGAGCATGGCGGCCGCCGGCCTGTCCGCCGCAGCGCCGGCTGCGCCGCCGTCGGGGTTTCGCGGGGTGTATTTCAATCCGCAGGTCAAGCCGGGGGAGCCGGATTTCCCGTGGCTTTGCTTCTACAGGGACTATCGTCCGCAGGTGCGCGCCGCATTACAGCAACTGTCCAGCGAGGGCGGCATCAATCTGGTGGATATCTTCGTCTGCATAGCGCACTCGCTGAAGACGCCATCGCAAGCCCCGCGGGCGGGACAGCCGGTGGCCGCGTGGGGGAACTTGTCCTATCTGGATGGAGTCGCCGCCTTCGTCGATGACTGCCATGCGTCTGGAATTCAGGTGGAACTCGACCTGGCCAACAATATGTGGGTGCCGTATTCAGTTGATCCGGGGCACCAGATCGCGAATTCGGGGCATTGGCCGATGCCGGACGAAAGTCCCTGGGACGAAGCGGCCACGTGGTACGGCGAGGTCATCCGCTACATCGAGGCGCGGGCGAAACACCCCGAGAACATCGCGTTCTGGTGCATGATGGGCAATTACGAACTGGGAACGGCGGAACCCTGTCTGTGGGAGCGGGAGGATCAGCCCGCCATCCTCTCGAGCACGGAGCAGTTCGTGAAGGAGGTATGGCCCCTCTTCCGAAGCGCGGGCAAGCGGCCCAAAGCCCCGCCGATTATGCTGCCGATCTTCGCCAGGAATGCGTACTGGGAAGGGAAGTCCTCCGGCGCGCGCCTGAGCGCATTCAGCAACCTGAAGCGGTGGGTTGTGGACGAGTTGAGGCTGCCGCCCGACTATTGGGTGATGACCGCGTACCCCTTCTGCGATCCCGCGCCGGATGGCATTTCCTATCTACGCGAAGTAGTCTCCATTCTGGGTCCGGAAAACGCGAACCGCCTTATCGCGACGGATCTCAAAGGCCCGGGGCACGACGATGTGCGGGACTGCATCCTGTCCTTCGAGGGGCAACCGGAGATCGAGAGGCTGCACTGGCATTTTCGAAAATGCGCGGAGTACCGCCTGGCTGGGTGGTGGATTTGGGCCTATCAGGACACTCTGTCAGCCCGCAGCGGCCTATGCCGGCTGTCCGGCGAGTGGAAGGGGGACCTGCTCAAAGTCTTGCAGACTCAGGCCGCCGGAAAGGGCGCGGCGCCGAGCGGGCGATAGACGAGAAAAACCTGTCGGGTTTCAACGCATCGACTAGGTGCGCTGCACGTCAAAGATCGGCAGTTCCTTCACCTTCTCTTCTTCCGAACGATAGGGGGCATCCTGTTCGACCAGCCATTTCAGGGCATCTCGCAGGACCTGCTTGGTTTGCTCGAGATCGATGCCGACGTGGTCGGAATCGTACCAGGTGATCTTCTTGGGCTCGCCGGCGGCCTGCTGCAGGGCTTCGCCCGCGGGCGCGGGGACGAGCACGTCGAACTTCCCGTTCTGAAAATACACGGGGGTCGGCGCAATCCTGTCGACATAGTGTATCGGGTCCGCAGCGCCGAGGAAATAGCGCGCGATGGGGACGACACACGATATGACGAGGCCGGTCTTGCGTTCCTGGGAGTCGGTGAGCTTGGGCAGGGGCGGCTTTTCGGGGTTGACGTTCTTGCCGTCGATCATGCCCAACGCGGCGGCCACGCCGAGATGGGTGGCGACGGAATCGATCAGCTTGCCGAGATCGCCGCCGCCGTAGACGAGCACGCCTGCCGCGAGGCGTTTGTCCTTGGCCAGGACGGTGCTGCCGGTGATGGCGCCATAGCTTGCGCCGACGAGGTAGATGCGGCGCGCGTCGATTTCGGGGAGTTCCGCGAGGTAGTCGATGAGGCGGCGGGTTTCGTTGACGGTCTTTGCCGGGCGCTGCATGAAGGCCTTTGCGCTGGCGAGTGCGGAAGTTCCCTTGGGCAGTTTGCGCTCGCCCTGCATGAACTGGTCGAAAGAGAGAAAGGCAAAACCTGTCTGACTGAACGGGAGGGTGATTTCCTTAAGGAATTCCTTGTTCTGTCCGATGCCGTGGAGAAAAACGATGGCCGGGAGCTTCTTACCCGCGCGCTTGAGCGGCATGGTCATGTAGGTGGGCACCTTCTCGCCCTCGAAGCCGTCGAAGGTGAACTTGGTGAGGGTGTAGCCCTTTTCGGGCGTATCCTTGTTCACTTCCTGCGTCTCGAGCACGGTGATGTTCAGAGGAGCGCTGGGATCGTAGTTGTCGAAATAGTGCGCATCCGAGTAGGCTTTGTAGAGCCAGAGCAATGCGACGATTGCCAGCAAGACGCCACCGGTAATTTTCAGGGCCTTCTTCCACATACTGACTTCCTCTTCCCAATGATGCATGAGCGTTATGGTTTCCGCGGCGGCGAGGATAGGCGGGCCGGACCCGTCCCGCCAAGAGGTCACTCCATAGAGAATCCGGCGCAGAGGCCGCATTCCGCCGCGAACGTGCAGGAAGTATACCACAGGCGGGTCCCGGAAGGCTTACGGGTTGATCCTTGCCCGCGTGAAGCAAAAGCGGGCCAAGGATTCAGACTCCTTGGCCCGCGCTCGCCCGAGAGCGGCTACTTGCAGACTTGCTGAACCAGTACGCGAACAGTGGTTTCCGAGGAGTTGCCGGCGCTGTCCGTGGCGGTCAGCTTGATGTTGTGCCAGTTCACGCAATCCGGCGCGGCCAGCGTGACAGTCACGGTTTCTCCCATGCCCAATAGCACCTCCGGATGGGTTGGGATGCTGCCGTCGTCGATGCTGGTGGTCCAGACGAGGCTCTCTCCGAACAAGGCGCCGTCTTCGGGATCGGAAGCTGCGCCTTGGAGGAGGATGGAATAGCCGTAGGTGTTGGGCGGGTCGATGAGGACGGCGGTGAAGTGGGCGCCGTCTTCGGGCTGGTCGATGGTTACGATGGAAGGCGGAAGATCGGCGCCGTTGGGGGCCGTGGTGATGTTGACGCTGGCGCTCACTGTAGTGAAACCGTCCGTTCCATCGAGGCGAATCACGTGGGGTCCGAGGGCCAGGGTTCCGGCGGGGAGTGTCTGGCGCCGGCCGGTGGCAAGGAGCGCGCCATCGACATACCACGAGACTTGCGCGTCCGGCAGCACGTGGTCCGGCAGGATGTTGGGATCGAAGCTCCTGGCGGACAGTGTCACGGGGCTCCCTTGGAAATGGGTCGCGCCGTCGGCGGGCGCGAGGATCTGCATAGTCGGCGGGTCGTTCAGGATAGTGAGGGTAATCGCATCGGAAACGGAGAACCCGCCGCTGAACGATGCGGTGGCGGTGATCGTGTGCGTTCCGTAGGAGAGGTCATTGCGGTCGAAGGAGGCGCCCGAGCCGATGGCTCCGTCGAGGCTGCTGTTCCAGGTGATGGTTGCCGCGCCGTGCGTGCCCTCGAGCACGAAAGCACTGAAGCCGATACCAGTTCCGCGCGAATAAGACGAAGCATCCGTCGGCGTCAAGATGTTAATGAGAGTGCCCAGCGCCCGGCGCACGGATTCCTGTGCGTTCACATAGCGCGGCACATGACTGTCCGGGCTGGAGTGCGCGGTGCTCATCAGCAAATTGCCCACCTGGTCGCTGCTGAGGGCGGGATTGGCGGCCCAAATCAAGGCGGCCACGCCCGCGGTGTACGGGGAGGATTCGCTGGTGCCGCCCACGGCCTGGCAGTAGACGCCGGGTTCGGGAATGATCGTGTTGGGGTCGGCGCCGACGATAGTGGTGTATGGCGCGAAGATGTCCACATCGGAGGTGCCATAGTTTGAACCGTGGTCCTGGCCCTTGGAGTCTCTGGCAAGGCCGCCCACGCAGAAGACGCCGGCGTTTTCGCACGGGGTGATCCAGTCTTCCTCCCAACAGACGATGAAGCAGTCTTCTTCGTCGACGTTCCAGCCCTTGTTTCCGGCGGAGCCGAAGAGCAGTGCGCCGGCGGAACTGGCCGCGGCGGTGCACAGTTCGAAGGGCAGCACGGAGAAAGAGACACCGGCCGGGACGACGGCGCTGTAGCTCATGTTGATGATGCGGGCGCCGTGGTCCATGGCGACGATGATGGCCCGGATGCTGGTGAAGAAATCATAGTAGGTGAAGACGAGCACCGGCTGGCCGACGGGCCCGGCGGGACCGGCGCCGCCATAGTCGTTGTCGGGGACGCCCATGGCCGATCCGATGCTGCTCGTTCCGTGCCAGGGGCAACTGAATTCACCGCAGCTCCCCAGATTTGGCGTGCCGATGGCCTCGGTGAAGGGGACATTGGAGTAGGCTTCCCACCCGGTGGGAACATCGAGATTGCCCGCCAGCGCAAACCCCATGTCGAGAATGCCGATCTTCACCCGATTGGCAATCCGGCCGCTTTGTTGGAGCATCCACCACGCCTCGGTGACGCCGATATCCTGCGTGCTGCCCGCGTTGAGGAAATTCCAGTCAAACGCGTTTGAGATAAAGTACGGCGAACTGGAATTCAGGCCCTCGGTGTCCGGCAACCCGGTGGGCGCTTCGTGCGTGACTCGTTCCGCGATCGTGTCGCCGCGGGCCACCCAGTTCACGCCGACCTGCACGCCGGCCGCGGCCTCGTGCGCGCCGGCCGAGAGCAGACGCAGCCCCGCATCACTCGAGACACGGCTTGCACCGCGGGCATTCGGATCCAAGGCAAGGAGGTCTTCCTGTAGATGGGAGGGGTCTGCAAGGCTCGTATTGATCCGGACGAGATGGAGCGGAGCCATGCCGAGGCCCGATGCTGAGGGGGAAATGGTTTGAATCAGGACGCCATCCCAACGGCTCAGGAAATCGTTGATGGCATCGATGTCATCGCTCACGAGCATCAACTCGTTCTCGACAAACTCCGCCTGGCGGCCGTGCTCATCCACGATGGCAGCCAAGGGGCGCGGCGATTCCCCTTCCATTGCCGGCGGGCCTTCGGGGGAAGGAGGGACCACGGCCGGGTCAACTTCGATGGCGATTTCAGAGAGCGGCAGGAGGGGCTCAGCCTTCGCCAGGCACAGACTGACGTCGGTGGCCATGGCATGAAATTCGGAATCGTAGAAAGCAAGACTCCCGTTGACTGTGACCGCAGCGGGCGCCCAGCGGAACCAGCAGGTGCCCTCGCCCGTGGAAACGATACTGAGCCAGCCTGCGGCCAGGTCTACGGCGGAGGGGAGTGTCGCAGAATATCGGTAAATCGGGCCGAGCCCACCGCCGAAATCGGCCGAGGATCCCGTGTCTTCCGCCAAGGGCGATACGTTGAACGTGGCAACGACCCCTCCCGGCAGGCCCGCGTTGTCTTCGAGGAAGAGCAGCCGGAAGCTGTTCAGCGCCGGGGTACACGGAACACCGCTTTCCGTCACGGTTACACCCCACCACTGCACTTTCCCGATCGGCGC
>CAILVY010000123.1 GCA_903837785.1 Candidatus Hydrogenedentota bacterium | reverse complement strand
TTGCCGAAGAAGGGCGGCACGATCAGGGGCAGAAAGGTGCCGTACCACCCGAGCATTCGGAACAGGGCGAAAACAGGGATCATCGTGACCTGTCCCGGCAGGGCCATCGTGGCGATCATGATCATGAACAGGACTTCGCGGCCGCGGAACTGCAGGCGGGCAAAGCCATAGGCCACGACCGCGCTGGAGAGCACCGCGCCGATCACGTTCGCGATGCAGAGGAACAGCGTGTTGCGGAGGTAGGCGCCGATCGGAACCGTGTGCACCGCCTCGGGGTAGTTGCTCCACTGGACGTGCCGGGGGATCAGGGACATGATCGAGAAGGCCGCCTGCTGCCCCTGGACTGCAAAGATCTCGTCATCGGGCTTGAGGGAAGTGGAGATCATCCACACGAGCGGAAGCACGAAGGGGATGCAGAGCGCCAGCAGGGTGATGTGCGCCAGGAGCCTTATCCAGGGCTTCATCCGGACGCCGCTGCTTTCTGTGTGCCTAGTTTTCATAGCCGAATTCCTTTCGGGATTCGATTTCGCGCGCGATTTCCTGTTCGAGGCGATCCAAGGCCTCTTCGGGCGTCAGCGACCCGCGTACGGCGGCTTCGTCCGCCTGCGTGATGCGATCAAAGAGATAGACCTGGAATGGCACGGGCGGGATTGGTTGAAGGTTTTCGCTCGGGAGCAGGTCGAGGAAGGTTTGAAACTGCGGATGCTGCCGCACGTATTCGCGGTAGATCGGCGCATTTGCGATGGCGGGCAGCGGCGGGAGCCAGCCGCCCCAGGTGTAGAACTCGGCGGCGCGTTCCGGTTGGGCGAGTCCGGACCAGAACTTGATGAACTCCCAGGCGCCCTGCACTTGTCTGGCACCTTTGGGAATGATCATGAAGTTGCCGTTCGTGTACCCGAAGTGTTTGCGTCCGCCGGCGGGGGGCGGAATGGGCCGGGTGGCATATTCGAGCGTGGGCGCATAGCGCGCGATCTGCTCGACGCGCCATTGGCCGTCCGCCATGATGGCATACGCGCCGGTCATGAAGGGCCAATCCATGTTGCCGAGGCCGATTTGGAGCCCCGACTCGAAACGCACGACATTCTGAAACCCGAGCTCGCGTCGTTGGTCGGCGAGGAAGTTCAATGCGCGGAGGTTCTCGGGCGTCTTCAGTTGCAGGCGTCCGGTGCGCCAGTCATAGAACCCGTCGCCGAAGGCCGGCGCGTAATAAGTGAAGTAAATGGGCATGAATCCCATGCGCTTGATGTTGCCCTGCGCATCCACGCGGCGAAGTTTGTCGCCCCACGCGCCCAGTCCTTCGATAGAGTCCGGGAATTGCGCGAGGTCGAGGCCCGCTTCGCGCAGGTAATCGAGCCGAATATAGCAGGCGAAGGTGTTCAGGCCGGTGGTCACGCCGTAGAGGTTTCCCTTGTACACGCCGATTTTCTTGACCGCGGGATAGGCGTCACGCTGGAATTCCTCCCATTCCGCCGGCGACATCAAGTTGTTCAACGGCTGGAGCAAACCGCTCTCGGCCCATTTAGGGATGACAGGATTCCACTGCGCCATCACGTCCGGCGGATCGCCGCCCGCCACGGCCAGCAGGAGCTTCGCGTCCGCGTTGATCATGGGCACGGAGAGCGGAAGCACTTCATAGACCTCCTGGCTCTCGTTGAAGCGGGCCACGATTCTCTCGACGACCTCCTTCCACTCGGCGGTCCACATGTGCCACATCCGGACCGGGATGCGCTGTGGGTGTCTTCGCGGCGGAGGGCCGGGCAGGGCGAGCACCACAGTCAGGCCGATGGCCAGAAGGACGGTGGAGATCCACGCGGCCGCGACGCGTTTTCCGAATCTTGGGGTGATGGCGTTATTGGCCATAGTGCACCCATCGCGCGTGCGTGCGGAAGATGAGGACTGTAAAGAACATCACGACGAGGAAGAGAATCCAGGCCATGGCGCTGGCATAGCCCATATCGAGATAGCGCCAGGCGCGGTTGAAGAGGTAGAGCGCATAGAACTGCGTGCTGTCCTCCGGTCCGCCGTTCGTCATGATGTAGGGCTGGGTGAAGTACTGAAACGCGCCGATCACGCCCATGATGAGGTTGAAGAAGATGACCGGGGTGAGCATGGGCAGGGTGATGTGCCGGGTGCGCTGCCACGGGCCGGCCCCGTCGATGATGGCGGCCTCATAGAGCGCGGCCGGGATGTCCTTGAGGCCGGCGAGATAGATGATCATGCTCCCCCCCACGCTCCACAGCGACATCAGCACGAGGGACCAGAAGGCCCATTTCGTGTCCATCAGCCAGGCGGGGCCCACGATGTGGAAGAGGCGCAGGACGGCGTTGACGAGGCCGATCTGCGGGTTGAGTATCCATACAAAGACGACGGAAGTGGCGACGATCGGGATGATCGAGGGCAGGTAGAAGATCGTGCGGTACACGCTGATGCCGCGCAGGTCGAGATTCAACAGGATGGCGAGTCCCACGCCCGTGAGGATGCCGGCCGGCACCGCAATCAGCGCGTATTCGAACGTGATGCGGAGCGCGGTCCAGAAGAGCGGGTCGCCAAAGAGGAGCTTCCGGTAGTTCGCCAGGCCGACCCATACGGGCGCGGACACGACGTCGTAACGGGTGAACGAGAGATACACGCTCACGAGAAAAGGGATTGCGGTGAAGAGGAAGAATCCGGTTAGCCAGGGACTGATGAACAGATACCCGGTCCAGTTCTTCCGCATGCGACGCTACCCCAACGCTTCCGTGTACAAGCATTGTAGACCAGCGCGCCGGACATTTCATCTCCGTTGCAGGGCGCGGAGCAGGGCTTCCGGCGGCTGACGCGGCCGCGGCGCCGATCACGTCCGTGGCGATGGTTCGTCCGCGCCCTCTTTCTGGCGGAGTTCGAAGGTGACGCCGACCTGGCGTTGATAGTATTCCCGGATGGGTTCGAAGTCGGCGTTTATGTCGCCGGTGACGGGAACGAGCGGACCGAAGCCGCAGGCGCGGCGGGAGTAGTCGATGAAGGCGGGAAGCACGGGGACTCCGGCTTCCTTTGCGACCCAATAGAAACCGCTCTTCCACTTCTGGCCGCGTTTGCGGGTGCCCTCCGGGGTGATCACCATGTAGAGGCTGTCGCGTTCCCTGAAGACGCGGATCATCTCATCCACGAGGTTGGTGCGTTTCGAACGATCGACCGGGACGCCGCCCAGCCATCGCATAATGGGGCCGATGGGCCAGAAGAACCAATCTTGTTTGATCAGCACGGCTATGGGGATGTCCAGGGCGAAGGCCACGGACATCGTGTAGAAGTAGTCCCAGTTCGATGCGTGCGGTGCGGCCGTAATCACGCACTGCCGCACCGGCGGGCGTCCGCCTTCCCACGTGAAGCGGCCCAGGCGCAGCATGGTCTTGCCGAGCCAAATCATCCAGCGGGGATAGTGTTCCCGAATCCTTGTCTTTCTCGCGGCATCGCTCATCCCAGGCTTCCTTCTCTTTCCTCCATTGTAAGCGATATAACAGTTTAAAGTCCAACATAAGCCCCGCGCGATCGGGGGTGAGGGCGCCGGGGCCGGGCTCATGTCCCGATGCGCACCCGAAGCTCCCTGAGTGGGCTGATGCGGACGGGTCCCAGCAGTCCGGAACGCGGCAGCGGTTGATAGTTCATGAGCTTGTCAGCTTCCGGAGTGGCGCGCGCAAGCCCACGGCCGAAAACGGGCTGCAGATCTTCCGGCACCTCGGGAAAGGCGTTGAGCCCGGATACCCGGTTGATGAGCGTGTTGATGACGTCTACTTCGAGCAGGTTGCTTCCCGGATGGACGAGGCCGTCCAGGGCGAAGTCCTGTCCGTTCCGCCAGTGCACGCCCACCGCCTGTCCGTTCACGCGGATTTCGGCGACATTGCCCACGACGCCCAGCGAGAGGCGGAGATGAGTTTTGGCGGAGCAGTACTCCTGTGGGAGTTCGAAGGGGATCGAGTAGTGTCCGTGTCCGCTGAAATGGCGCAACCGCTCCTCGCTGGTCCACGACTTGAGTTCGGGCCAGCGGAATTCTTCCTTGGGGGCTCCTTCGCCCTCGGCGCGGAATCTCCACACGCCGCCGATTTCGAACACGGCGGGGAGCCCCTCCACGGTTTCGGCGCCGGCATGGCTGGCGGCGCCGCTGAAGTACTCGAAGGCGTGACGTCCGTTGCGGGTCGCGCGGGCCGTGAATCCATCGGGCTGGGCATCCAGGACGTCCACGAAATCGCTTTGCGTGACGTGCGCGGGTGTTTGCGCGTCCCCGGCGCGCTCAAACACGATGAACCGGGACTCGAAGGGCGCCATCGACAAGGGGAGCCTTGTGTAGTCTTCCTTGTGCGAGTAGGTGCAGAGCAGGCGCCGTTCGCCCGTGTGGGGGTCCCACTCACACGGCCGGCCCTGCGTGACATGAAAACCCACGACTTCGTCCATCGGCGCATCCTGGAGGTTCGCCACGAAATAGCAGTCCATCGAATCCGTGCGGCGGTGCGTATAGGCCAGCCCGTCATTGTTTCTTCGTCCGGCCCGCACGAGGTCGATGTCCACGTCCGGAAGCACGCATTCCCGCAGGGTTTTCAGGAACGGATCAAGTGGAGCGCTCCGCCAGTCCAACGGATCATCACGCCGCATCACGTTTTCCAGGCAGTACGTGCGGCCTTTCCCATAGTGGCGCATCGCCGCGTCATTCGGGCCAGCGGGTGCGGCGAAGAGTTCCGCGCTGAGGCGTTTCACATCCGCATCCCTTTTCTCGTGTTCCAGCATGCCCGTGGCGGCATCGGGTGTCCGCTCCAAGGCGATCACGACGCCGCCTTGGCGCACGAAGGCTTCGACCTGCTGAAACGTTTCCAGCGGCAGGGCCTGCACGTCCGGCAGGAGGAGCACGCCGTAGCACATCTTCCCAACACGGAGCTGTGCGCCGTCCATGGCGGTCCGATGCTGCAGGAGGTCGTCGTTGACGAGGTCGAAATTGAATCCGTTGGCCAGCAGAAGCTGTCCCAATCCCCCCCACTCGAATTCGCGCGTCCATTTGCGGGCGTTGAGCACGCTTTGCGTCCATTGTGTCGCCAGTGGGGAATACACGGCCACAGTGACGACGGGATCGCCTTGCTGCAGGAGCCAGCAGGCGCGTGCCGTGTATTCGGAGAGGAGGTGGTAATACGGCCACCAGAGGTTCTCGTGGCTGATGCGGATGGCGGCGAAGAAGCCCCGCGTGGGAACGATGCCCCGTTCCGGCGAGGCGAGATAGCCGTGGTTGTAGAGCTTGTTGGCGCCGGCGCACAGATAGCCGTCCGTGGCAATCTTCAGTTCCTCCAGGGTTTCGCGGTAGGGTTCCCAATGGAGATACGTGAACGCCTCCGCCGTCACGATCGGCCGCCCATAAAGATGGGCGCCCGAGGCCACATATTGCTTGGGGCCGATGCGTGTATCGAACCATGGGACCGCGTCCTTCTCACCCGCGGTGATCTCCATTTCCGGGATGTCCGCGGCGCCCGCGCCTTCGATGTTGTCCGTAACGAAGCCGTAGGGCTGGATGCGCCCGCGGACGTCATGTCGTTCGCACCAGCCGAGAAAGGTCCGGAAGAAGGCGGTCATGCCCTGTTCGTGGAGGAATTGATTCACATCGTAACGAACTTTCGGAGAGAGCCCGTCCACATCCCACCACAACGCTGGCAGCCATGGCGCCAGGTCGTAGCCCTTCCTGTCTTTGAAAGACGCGAAGAGTCCGTCCGTCCAGTAGAGTCCGTTCCGGTAGATGGGTACCTCGAAGCTGTCGCTGAAGAACGATTCCACGGTCTTGCCGAGATGCCCGGCCAACGCCGCGGCATACTGACCGCCGAGTTGCTCGCAGTACCGTTCCATGGCGCCTTGATTGAGGTGGTCCACGGCGTCCGCGTTGTCCCGCTGGGTGAGCCAGAACGCCATGAGTTGCCACTGCCCTTCCGGCACGTCCCAGGTGATCTTCCGGCCTTGTGCCGGCGCCTCGAGTTCGCGCAGGGATTCACTCCGCAGGCAGCCGTCTTCAAGGCGTGCGGCGACGACTTTGATCAGCCGGTCTTCCGCGGCAATTATCGGCGTGGAACGGGGAAGGTCGTTGGGGTTGGGGGCTGCTTGTTCGGGAAGCGCGCCCGAGAAAGTCTGCGGACCCTCCAGCCGCATCATGCTGGCCAGCAGCACCTTGCTCTGATCTTCCTTGGGGAGCCATGCCCCGCCCCAAATCCAGCCGGGACCGCCAAAGTTGATGGAGAATTCCATGCCGAGCGCCTGCGCCTGTTCCACGGCATAGCGCAGCAATTCGAAATAGGTCGGCGAGAGATAGTCATGATTGCCCTTCTCGTAGACCGGCTCCATCGTGATCTGTTCCACCCCTCCGATTCCCTGCTCGTGCATCTGCCGGAGCTGCCATGCAATATCCTCTTTGCGCAAGGCATTGCCCATCCACCACCACCGGGTATGCGGCCGGCAGGCCGCGGGTGGGTCAAGGAATGCGGAAGGAAGGGATGCCCGCGCCCCGTCTGCCCATGCCTCGATTCCGGGCACACATGCAGAGAGGCACAGCGCAAGCGCAGCGATGACGGAACGTGGCATCGGGACACCTTTCCGGTTTGCGGAGGCTCTCATCAGCTCCCTGCGAGGAGTCTATGTGGAGGCTCGCATGCCGTTCAACCGTGTTGAGGGAGGTGGTCAGCGGGGATTGGTGAGCCGCAGGATGCCGGCACTTCGCAGACCTGTCCTGCTATTTGCCACGCGTGAACAACATCTCCCGGGCCTTCGGTGGCTTCCCCCATGCTTTTATCAGGCTAAGTATAGGGATTGCTGCAACTTAACTCTTTCGTGCATCTTGGCATGGAACGTGCGTCAAGATGAACGAGGGAATGTATCCTTTTTCTGTTTACCGCCGGGAAACGAGGGCTTGCGGCGCTGTTCTTGGCCGAGACTCGTGGGAACCAAGGGAGAGGGAATATGAGAACCCTGACAAGCACTTGCATCGTGGGTCTGGCACTGTTGGCTGCGGTGTCTGCCCAAGCCACACCGATTCTGGGCACCTATGATTCACGCGTCGATCCTTCCGTCATAGTGGACCCGGGCTACTGGCAGGACACCATGGACCTGAACGGGCTGTTCATGGCGGGTGGCGGGAATGCTCAGTGGTATTTCGAGGCGTACGGGCCGCTTTGGGACCCGAGTGATTACGGGTTCATTCAACTGAACGGTTACGACAGCGCCCCGTGGTTCGGAGACGACCTTTCCGGCGTTTCCGGGTATGAAGGACAGATCACGGGCTGGAATCTGAACCGGATATTCACCTACGACGTGGACGGGGCGGTGACGGACCTCGACCTGGTGTTCAATGGCACGGCGGTGCTCGACCAGTATCTTCTCCCCGACTTGACCTACGTCGACATGGCGCCCGTCATGGTGAGTTTCGAAATGGGATTCAACGGACTGCCGCACATTGGACAGGGCTATTATGACCTGCGTGTGCTTTCGGGGGAACCCACGTATTTCACAGTGACGCTGATGGATGCGAATCCCCCCATTCCGGAACCGGCGTCACTGTCCATCCTTGGCCTTGGCCTGGCGGGTCTGGCGATGCGGAGCGCGCGGAAGCGCAGCGCGGCGCGCTAACGAATCAGTTCTTCCTGCAAGCACGGCAAATTCGGACGCGGGTTCTTACACCGCGCCCCGTGTTGTCAGGACCACACTGAGCGTCTTCCACAGGATGTGGAGGTCTTTGGCGAGCGACCAGGTGTCGATGTAGGCGAGGTCGAGTTGCACGCCCTGTTTGAAGGGGACCGCGCTGCGTCCGCTCACCTGCCAGAGTCCGGTGATTCCGGGCCGGACACTCAATCGCCGCATTTCGCTCCAGGTGTATTGTTCCACCTCCATGGGAATGGGCGGCCGGGGCCCGACGAGGCTCATTTCGCCCAGCCAGACGTTGAAGAGCTGCGGGAGTTCATCGAGGCTGAAACGGCGGAGGAATTTGCCCACGCGCGTGAGCCGCGGGTCGTTTTCGGCCTTGAAGATGGGCCCTTCCAATTCGTTCATGTTTTCGACGGCATTGCGCAACTCTTCGGCGCGGTCGATCATGCTGCGGAACTTGATCATCTTGAATCGGCGCCGGTTGTGTCCCACGCGATCCTGACGGAAGAAGACCGGGCCTTTGGAGTCGAGTTTGATGAGGATGGCCAAGGACAGGAAGATGGGCGCGGCCAGGACAATCAGGACGGAGGAGAGCAACAGGTCGAACGCGCGCTTCATGGCCAGCTTGCCTTGTGCCTCGGGGATGGCGGAGAGCGACAAGAGGGGAATGTCCTCGAAGTACATCAGGCGCGTGGTGGCGATGTTCAGGGGCAGCAATTCCGCCATGAGATGCACCGTGACGCTGTAGGATTCACACGTGGTGATGATGCGCCGGACCGCCTCGTAGTGGGAACCGAGCGGCAGCGACACAAACAGTTCCTCGACGGTCCCCTGTTGCAGGAGCTCGGAGAGTTGATCCAGCGTTCCCAGAAAGGGGATGTCCGTCTGGCCAATTCTCGACATTGCCGCGGCATCATCGTCGAGAATGCCCACGACGGAATAGCCGAAGCGGCCGCGCTGGGCGATGTTGTTGATGAGTTCAAGGGTGCGTTCGTTCGCCCCGATGATTGCCACCCGCCGCAGTGCGATGCTCAGCGACCATCGCAGCCGTTTCGCGAGGCGGATCAGCAGGTGCAGCAACACGATTCCCGCCCAGACGGCCACGCCGAAGGCCGCGAGAAAGCGGTGACTGATGTCCTCCGGCGCGAGGATCATCATGACGAAGATGCAGAAGATAAAGGCTTCGCCGAGGGCCCGGCTCACGGCGATGATGAGCGAGCCGAAATGCTCGATGCGCCGGGCGTCCCAGAAACTCGCGCGCAGGGATTGCGCCAGCCAATAGGCGCCAAAGGCGACCAGATAGGGGGCGTCCAGCATGAGGGTGTTCAGGAAACCGAAGGGCACGCGGCCGAGCGCGTACTCGGCCACGACGAATGCGGCGAGGATGGTGCCTCCCTCGACGATGAATTGAGCGGTCCGGATAACGACCCGGCGGCGGTTTCGAAAGCGCCGGGCGGCGCGGGCCGCGGCGTCCTGCGCGGCGGGCAGGATGGTTTCCGGGGCGGTGAAGAGGCGCTTGGCGAAACGCATGATTCGAAGCAGGGGTCCGCCGAAGGCCTCGGAGGCGGGCTCGAAGGAAACCAGAGCGACCCGGCCTTTTCTTCCGATTCTGGTCTTGGAGCGCTTCGTGGGAAAGAGGTCGGCCACCAGCCGTACAGGCACGCCCACGCCTTCACAGAGATGGGCGATTTCCCGGATGGTTTCGTAGTGGGAGCGCAGCGGCAGCGCGATGTAGACGCCGTCTATCACGCGGCTGGCCAGGATTTCCTGGAGCTGATCGATACCGCCCATGTACGGGATGTCAAACATCCGCAGCAGATTCGAGCGGTACGGGTCCGCCTCCAGGAAGCCGCGCACGTGATAGCCGTGGCGTTTGTTCTCGATAAAGGCCTTGACCAGACGTTCGGCATTCTCGTTTGAACCGATGATGAGGGCGCGGTGGACGTGGTAGCCCAGCGCCCGGAGATTCCAGAAGGCCAGAAAGACTACCATCCTGAACACGGCCAGGATGGCGAATGCTGCGAGACAGAAGCTGAAGTAGAAAGCCCGGTCAAAGCGCCCGTCGCGCACAAAGACCGCCATCAGAAAGGTTCCGACGACAAATGAGGTGAGGAAAGTCCAGCAGAGCCCGTTGATGACGTCTGCCAGCGTTTCGTCCCGGGAGGGCTGGAACAGGTTCTGCTGGGCGGCGGCAATGAACCAGGCCACGGCAAGAAAGACGAGATACAGCAGGTTGTGTCCGTCAAAAACCGGCCCCATTCCTTGACCCGGGAAACAGAACAGTCCGGCGAGGAGATAACCGGTGTACAGGCACCCGGCGTCCGCAAAAACGCGCAGGAGCGGTGTCCACCCCAACAATCTGTCCTTCCACGACATAGGCAAAACCCGATCCCGTCCCGACCCGGCTAAAGCACCGGAGCGGCGCATCCGGTGCGAGCGGATGCCCATAGCGTGTTCGTCACGGGCTCTTCCCCTCTTCTTCACCGCCCCGTGGAGGCACTTTACCCTAATCCAGGGTTTCAGTCAACTCGTCGAGGAGCGAAGACCGCGGGTACATGGGCGGGTACCTGACGGCGCTTCGTTCGCTTGACTTGCGGGGGTGTCCCGAGTAGAATCGACTATTATATGGTGTGGCAGGAGTGGTTTAGCTAGGGGTTTGAATGGGCAACAAGGGGCGAGCCCACCAATGAGGGGCAATCACACAAGAGACGGAGGCCGAAGCTCCGGTGGCAGTGGTTTTTCACGGGAACCGGGTCAGGGATCCGCGTGGAGCCCCGCAAGCCCATCCTCCCTGCCTCCGACTTCCGGGAACTTCCAAGTGTGTGCGCATCCCGGCGAGGTTGCCCCATGAGGCCGCCAGCCAAGAGTCTTCCTCCGGAATCGCCGCCCGAACTCACGAACGGGGGCATTCTGGTCCTCGACACGGATTCCGATTTACGGGAATCCCTGGAGCGTACACTGAAATGCGGCGGCCGGATGGTCTATTCCGCTGCTACTGTCGAAGAGGCAATCTCCATACTGCAACGGGAAAACATCCTGGTTGTTATCCTGGAAATGCTTCCCGTGGCAGAACTTACGCTTGATGTGCTGACCACGGTCGTGAATGCGCCGACGGCGCCCAAAGTGTTGTGCGTGTCGGTGGATGCTTCTCCAAAGCTGGTGACGGCCTGTATGAAACGGGGCGCGGAGAGTTTCATTCAGAAACCGTACAGCCTGACGGAGCTGCAGGACGAACTCACGAAGATGTTCCTGTCCTCCGAACTCAACACGCATCTTGCAGATCCCCTGCCCGGAGACCCGGATGCCATCCCTTCATTGCTGGTCGGGGCGAGCCATCCTGTGCGGGAGTTGCGCCTGGCGATTCGGCGCCTGGCCCGCACGAACATCAACTGTCTTATTCGGGGGGCCAGCGGCACGGGCAAAGACCTCGTCGCCCGTGAGATTCACCGGTTGTCCGTGCGGCGCACCCGGCCCTTTGTCAAGGTGAATTGCAGCGCGCTTCCCGAACATCTGCTGGAAAGCGAACTGTTCGGCTATGAACGGGGCGCCTTCACCGGGGCTGTCTCCGCGAAGCCGGGCCGCTTCAGCCTCGCCAACAATGGCACGATATTTCTGGACGAGATTGCGGAGATGTACACGAATCTTCAGGCCAAACTGCTTGAGGTGATTGAACACAAGCAGTTCACGAAGCTTGGGGGCCGCGAGGCCACTCGGGTGGACGTGCAGATCATCTCCGCCACAAATGCCGACATGGAAAGCCGGACGAAGGAAGGGACTTTTCGCAGCGACCTGTACTTCCGATTGAATGAGGCCTGTCTCTGGGTTCCGCAGCTTCAGGAGCGCAAGGAGGATATTCCGGTGCTGGCCCGGCATTTCATCACGAAGTACCGCCACTTCCGCAATGGCAGCCAGCCGGAGCTGGGTCAGGCGGATCTGGCCGCACTGCAGGACTACAGTTGGCCCGGCAATGTGCGCGAACTGGAGAGCCTGGTCAAGCGCTGGCTCGTCTTTGCCAACGGCAATATCCGGGACCTCCTGTCGCAACAACCCGGCACCCTTTCCCGGCCGCGCGCGCAAGGGACGCCTCCGCCGGAGGATCTCGACCGGGTGCCCCCGGTGGCCCTGACGCGGGATTTGTTGCTGGCGACGCTGGAGCAGCATCAATGGAACCGGCGAAAGACCGCCGAAACCCTGGGGTTAAGCTATCAGACCCTGCGCCGGCATATTGCCAAGCACGGGCTCGTGTGAGCGGCGGGGCATGGAGCATGAAGTCTTCCTGGTCCCTCTCCGGATTGACATGGGGGCGGAAGCGCATTCAGGGAAGACGGACGCCAAAGCAATGTCGCGGCCAGGAATGAGCGCATGGGCAAAGCAACAGTACTGGTGACCGGCGGGGCCGGCTATGTGGGGAGTCATGCGGCGCTTGCCCTTCAGGAAGCCGGTTACCCTCTCGTCTTGCTGGATAACCTGACGCGCGGAAATCACAATCTTGTACGTGGCGTGATTGACGCGCCCCTGATCGTGGGCGATATTGCGGACCGCGCCCTGACGGCCCGTCTCTTCAAGGAGTATCCGATCGAAACGGTGCTCCACTTCGCCGCCTTTGCCTACGTGGGCGAGTCCGTGGAGGATCCCGGGCGGTATTACCGCAACAACGTGGCGGGAACGCTGGCCTTGATTGAGAGCATGGCGGCCGCCGGCGTGCGGCACATCGTGTTCTCTTCCACGTGTGCGACCTACGGCATGCCTGAAGTGCTGCCGATCACGGAAGAGCTTCCCCTCTGCCCCATCAATCCCTATGGCCGCAGCAAGAGGATGGTGGAGCAGATCCTCGAGGATTTTGGCGCCGCCCACGGATTGGGCTACGTGGCGTTGCGCTATTTCAACGCGGCCGGCGCGGACCCGGAGGGCCGTCTCGGAGAGTTGCACCACCCCGAGACGCATCTTATTCCGCTGGTGCTTCAGACGGCGCTGGGACAGTGCGAGTCCGTACGCATCTTCGGCGAGGACTACGATACGCCGGACGGCACCTGCATTCGGGACTATGTTCACGTGAGCGATCTTGCCGCGGCGCATGTGGCCGCGTTGGAGTATCTCCGGGCCGGCGGCGCCAGCGGCGCCTTCAACCTCGGCATGGGCCACGGCTATTCCGTGCGCGAGGTCATCGAAACGTGTGAGGCGGTCACCGCCCGGCCCGTCCGTGTTGTTGCCGCGCCGCGCCGTCCGGGGGATCCTCCGCGGCTGACGGCGGATTGCGGGAAAGCGAAACGCGTCCTCGGCTGGACACCGCAATTCGTGGAACTCGACACGGTCGTGCGCCATGCCTGGCGTTTTCTCGCCGCCCGCCAGGGATAGTCCGGGGCCTACTTCAATTCCCGCTTGATCACTTGGTCCAGTTCCTTGGCAATACGTTTGTTCGCGGCAGAGGTGAAGTGCCCGTCCGCCACGAAGTTCCCCAGGTCGTCCGCGGGAGCGATGCTGTGCGTGCTGACATAGGGCACGGACGTTTGCTTCAGCACGGGTTCCAGGGCCCGGAAGAGATGGTCGCCGTATCCCTGGTCGTTGACAAGGAGCAGGATGGGGAGGCGTCCGTCGGCACGCGCGGTTTGGGCAAACTGCGTCACAATGGCGCGCAGGACCTTGATTTCCTCGCAGTCGAGGTTGAATCCGTTTGCATCGTGAATGCGGCTGGATACCGCCCGATTGTGATGTTGGCTCCACCCTCTTCGGAGCAGCCGGGCGACGGTCGAGTGGTCCAGCGGGCTGCTCCGGAACAGGAACTCATTGTAGTAGGAGTCGTGCGCGCGCAACTGCCCGACGTAGCGCGTCCACTGTTCCGGCCGGGCCAGCGCCTCTCGAAGTTCGCTGACCGAAGCGATAACGGGCCGGGTTTCCTCCAGGCTGCCGTCCGGCCGGAGCGTGAACTTCGGATACGTGTAGGCATACGGGCTTTCGAAGGCCCAGGTCTGACCGGTGAGCGTGCCGATGGCGCGCACGCTGGAGGCCAGGATGCCGAGCATGACAACGGGCGCCTTGGTCCGGGGGCGGTCGAAGAGGTAGGCGGCGTACGAGTGGTTTGCGGGGGCCGCCGGTCCTCCATAGTATCTCAGCGTGTACTGCGGATCGATGGCCTTCAGTCCGTAGGCGGCGTGAATGGTAAAAGACATGCCATAGATGGAGACGAGCGTGCCCCCGGGCTGTTCCGGGGTGTTCGGCTGATCATTCCAGGCATCCGGGGTGATCCAGCCGGCCAGCGCCACGAGATCGGTTGAGGCATCATCCTTCCCGATGCCACGCTGCAACTTGCCTTCGATGGAACGTCCGTATTCGAAGTATTGTTCGAGCGCACCCGCTTTCGCCCGGGGGTCGGCGGGAACACGGAAGCACCAGCCCACGGCGGCATCGATGATCGCGAGCGCAAGAAGGGTCCAGCACGCGCTGCGCAACAACGCGCCGCGTATGGAGCGCCGCGGCCCGTTAGAACTGGAAGTAGATGAACTGAGCGGGTGCATTGCTGAGTCCCATGAAGAGTACGAACAACAGGGAGGCATAGAGCGTGCCGCGCACCGGATGGGGCAGCCGCCGGTAGAAGTGGGCATCGTTGGTGAAGTACTGCGCGAGTTCATACAGGATCAGGAGCGCCAGGCCGATCATCGCGGAAAGTGGCGGACGGGGCACGGAGAGATCCGACCATCCGCCCTGGAAGAGCGAAGCGGTATACAGGGCAATCTGTTCGAAGGAGCGCGCGCGGAAGAGCAGCCATCCATAGCAGATCACCTGAAAGAACAAGGCAATCTTGATGCCGTGCACAAGCAGCGCACCCGGGGAACGCGGCGGGGCTGCCGGCTTCCTCTCCCCCACGATGATCCGGTGAATGCACAGCATGGCGCCCTGATAGGCCCCCCAGAGGACGAAGTTCCATGCGGCGCCGTGCCACAAGCCTCCGAGGACCATGGTGGTCATGAGGTTGCGGTAGGTCTTGCGCGTGCCGTTGCGATTGCCGCCCAGGGTGATGTACAGGTAATCGCGCAGCCACGTGGACAGGCTGATGTGCCAGCGGCGCCAGAACTCGCTGGGATTGACGGAGAAGTACGGCAGGTTGAAGTTTGTGAGCAGGTCGAAGCCCATGATCTTGGAGAGGCCCCGGGCGATGTCGGAGTAGCCGGAGAAATCGCAGTAGATCTGGACCGCGAAGAGGTAGGTGGCAATCGCGACGTCGATTCCGGAAATGGTTCCTGTCGATCCGTAGAAGGCGTTGACCGAGGCCGCCACGCCGTCGGAGATGGCGACTTTCTTGAAGAGGCCGAAGAGGATGAGGAACGCGCCGCGGGTGATGCCGTCCCAGGTGACGGAGCGCGGCTGTTCGATGCGCGGGAGCAGGTTGAAGGCGCGCTCGATGGGTCCCGCCATCAGGAGGGGGAAGAAGACCACATACAGCGCCAGATTCGGAAGGTTCTTCGAAGGCTCCATCTTCCGCTGATAGACGGAGATCGTATAGCTCATGGAGCCGAAGGTGTAGAACGAGACACCGACGGGCAGGATAATGCTGAGCGTGGTCCAGCCCAGATGCAGCCCCATGGACGAACAGAGGGTGTTCAGCGAATCGGCGAAGAAATTGAAGTACTTGAAGAAGCCCAGGACGCCCAGATTGGCGCCCACGGAAGCCAGAATGCAGATGCGCCGCGCCCGGGGCGTTTCCAGCCGTCCCAGCAGCACGCCCACGGAGTAATCGAGGAGCGTGGTGAACCAGAGGAGCAGCAGGAAACGCCAGTCCCACGCCCCGTAGAAGATGTAGCTGGCGATGAGGAGCATCCAGTTCTGCCATCGGAAGGGAAGCAGCAGGTACAGGGGATAGACGACCAGCATGAAGAGCCCGAATTGTATGCTTGCAAAACTCATCGGACCGCTTCATCTCCCAGGCAGACAGTAAATTCGTTGGCGAGTTGCGCCGCGCTGCGGGCAATGTTGAAATCGCGCTCGATCGTCCGCCGGGCCTGCTCCGCCAGGGTGCGGGCGAGGTCCGGGTCTTCAATCAGCCGCTGCAGGGCCTCCGCAAGGCCTGCGGCATCGTTCGGTTCGGCGAGCAGGCCGTTCCCGCCGGATTCGATCAACTCAGGAATCCCGGAGAGGCGGGTGCTCACGACCGGCACGCCGAGGGCCATGGATTCCATCAGTGCCACCGGGATTCCGTCCATGTCGCCGGTACTGGAGGCCACGCAGGACAACACGAAGACGTCGGTTTCGGAAAACAACTGGCGAACTTCCTCCTGCGGCCGCGCGCCGAGGAGGATCACGCTGGATTCGAGGCCCGCCGCCTGGATTTGCGCCTGGATCCCGGCGAAGAGCGGGCCGTCTCCCGCGATTCGGCACTGGACTGCGTGGCCGCGTTCCCGCAGCAGGCGCACGGCGTCGACGAGGACCGCGAAGCCTTTCTTTTCGACAAAACGGCCCACGGAGAGCAGGCGCAGGGCGCCCTGTGGCCGCGGGGGCGGTTGAAAGGCGTACGCATCCACATCGATGCCGCAATGCACCACCCGGAGCTTCTCCGGGGGGCACCCGCGGGCCAGCAGGAACTGCCGGTTGTATTCGGAGATGCACGCGACGAATGCGGCACGATTCACCTTCTCCCGCAACGCGGTGGGCCGCTCGAAGAGGTCGTTCGCATGTGCCGTGAAGCTGAAACTGCGCCCCGCGGTCAAGGCCGCGTACATGGCCACGGACGCCGGAACGTGCGCGAAATGGGCGTGGATATGCCGCGCCTGCTTCCGCTCCAGGCGCCGGGCCAGGGCGCATCCCACGGCGAAATGCCAGGCCAGTTTGACGCGATCCGGCAAGCCGGGGACTTCCGCCGCGAGCATGTCACGCAGGAGAAGGGCCAGCGCGCGCGCGCTGCGGATGGGGCGCCGAAGCAGGGCCCGTGCGGCCGCGGCGAGGACTGACGGCTTGGGCAGGTCGTAGAGGTAGTCCGTCTCCTGAATGATTGCCGCCGCCTCCTGGGAGAAGACCTGTTCCCGCGGCCGGAGCGTCGAAAAGGTCACGACCTCAAAACCGCGTTGACGGAGCATGGCGATCTCGCGGTACACGAACGTGGACGTCAACCCCCCCAGTTCCGGTGCTAGATACGCCAGCGCCCCCACAAGACCTGTCCCTCCATTTCCCCGAGCCATCATACCGGGCGGCGCCGCCTCCGCGCACGACCCGTCCCGGGACACATCTGCCCGGGAAGCGCCGGCCGAAGCCCCTCGCAACCGCTCGCCGCACACGTTACCGCAGCCACCGCGGTCAAAGCAAGTTCCCTGCCCAGGGTCCCGTCCCTCGCGGCGGATTTCGCGATGGCCCCTCCCCCCCGCCCGCACGCGGGGGGGGGGGAGGCAATCAGAAAACCTCCGCGGGAATAGGGCACAAACGCAGGCGCGTGGGCGCATCGCGCGCTGCAAACGCGACGTCCTCGTCGCGTTCTTCATGGCGCGGATATGATCATCGCGCAGACGCGGGCTGCTCATCTCCAGCTCGGGAGGGCATGTGTTCAGGCTTTCCGCAACACATCCATGTCCGGAGCGTCACGTTGAGTCCGGCAACAACTTCTGGTGGACGCAAGATCGATTTGGACACACTTCGCAAGCGTTGTCAAAGGATAGTGGCCCTGCATTGACATCGGTTACATACCGACGCAACTTCTGCATCTTTTCATTGTTCCAGATGTGCCGGATGTCTTGTTCTGCAAGGTTGCCGACGGCATGCCGGGGTTTGCAGACGAGGCAGCACGGAAAAACGTCCCCGTTTGCGTTCACAATCACGGTGTCCCAAAGTTGACGGCACTCGGTAGGGATGGGACCTGCTGCCTGGCTTGTCACGGGGATCTGGCCCCGCTTGTCGAGAACTGACCTGGCCATCCATTCCGTGCGCAATTCGTTTGGCATCCAGAAGTTCTCATGGACCACAAACTCCGCGCCACAGTCCTGAGCCAGGCGTCTCGCGTCGTCTTGTTCATGTTCGTTGAATCGGTTGAGAAGCATCTTATAAGACACGGTGGGATTCGTTGCCCCTAAGCCTGACTTGACATCCTTGAGACGTCGCATGTTTTGAAGAACGCGCTGAATATCCCCGCCTACGCGGTACTTTTCGTATGTCTCCTGAGATGCCCCGTCTATCGAGATGATGAGTGTCGTCAAGCCGGAGTCCACAAGGCGGACAAGAAAGCGGTCGTCAAAGTCATTGGAACTGAAGTTGGTGTGGACAATCGTTCTGGTTCCGTGTTGCGAGAAGTAACGGATGTAGTCTGTCAGATAGGGATTGAGAAATGGCTCGCCCCAGTTGTAAAGGTGAAGCTCCTGGACGAGGTCAAGCCTTAGATTTCCGGCGATTCTATGAAATACCTCGGGCTTTAGGAACTCACGCTTTAGCTCCGACCATCCCGTTGTGGTCGGACAGAATGGGCATCGCAGATTGCAGACCGGCCCAGGGTCAAGCATGACACAGAACGGATGAGAACGGAGATGCGTGGACGCGGACCGGATCTCATGCTCAATGAGTTTCAACATGGCACTGCGTCGCCGATGGGAGAATGCCCGCTGTATCCGCTTGACTCTGTCAGGCGACTGCAGCAATTCGCATACTCTTGTGGCGAGCTCTTTCATTATGGTTTCACGACTGCCCCTTTACCATCATAAAAGTATGTAACCGCCGCAGGGTTTGCTCAGGTGTATAGAAAGAGAATAGCCTATTCACACACACAAATCCAGAGGGACGTATCGACGAGCTCCCTTGAGATATGTTCCCATCTCGATTCAAATCTTCGGTCCGATAAGCTGGACTTCAAAACAGTTCGAAGGGCCGATCCGGGCAGTCAGTTCGTGTGGTCCATGGCCCGAATGGCCGGACGCGGCGAGGACGCCGCGTCTACGTGTGAGAGGCGCGGAGTAGGCCGTGGTCGGGGCCGTTGCGCTATACGAAGCGCGCGGTCCAGCGGTTGTGTTGAAGCGCCCACGTCATCGCGGCGGAAATCAGGAAAGCGGCCAGCACGCGCGCGCAGACGGGCAGGCCCGTTATTCGCTCCAATTGCCCGAGGCAGAACGGGTGAAGCACATAGATACCCATCGAAAGGTCTGAGGCGAGCCGGATGGGGCGCGGGGCGGCCAGGGGTGCGAAAAGAGCGATCGTGACGAGCAGCACCCCCACTGCGTTGGCCAGGGCGTCGCCCGGAGCAACGCCGCAGCAGGCCCATCGCACGCCACCGGCAAGCACGCCGTACAGCACGACGGTTGCCAGCGCCGAGGTGAGGCGGGCGCGGGGGCTGGTTTCATGCATCGCGCAGGCGAGGGCATACCCGGCGAAGAGCACGGGTATGGAGAAGAACCATTGCGGCACGGGCTGCGGCGGTGCGTACTGCTCCGCGCAAAATGGCAAGAGGAAGAAGAGAGCGGTTCCGATGAGGAGTGCAAGGCTTGCCTGGCGGGAGGGATGGGAGAAGCCGTGCCGGTTGATCAACGGGAACAAGGCCGTCTGGGCGGCGAAGATGAAGGGGAAATACCAGAGATGCCCGGCGCCGCCGGCCACGAGCCAGCAGGACGGCAGTGCGCCCAGAACGGGCGTCCCGTGACGGAGCGCGTGTTGTGCTGTCCAGAGCGCGTAGAGGAGCGACCAGAAGGCCCAGGGCAACAGGAGGCGGCGGGCGCGCTTGCCGAGGTGTTCGCGAAAGCCTCTGCCCGAGGCGGAGTTGGCGGCAAGGAAGGTGGACATGAGGAGGAAGATTGGCAAGCCGGAATAGGCGAGCCATCGCCAATTCCCGGGGTCGGCATGAAACCAGACGATCCCCAGGACCGCCGCGACGCGGAGCCAGTCGAATGCATCCCGGTGGGCGGCTTCGCCGGGCTTCGGCAGGGCGCCGCCGGTCTTTGTCGGGCCGCTGATTGTGCCGTGTTTCTCCGGAGGAGACATCTATCCTCGCTTCCCCTAGGGACGCGGGTTCAGCGTGTAACGGGCGTCAGGAGGCCGTTTCCGCACAGGGCGTTTGTTTTCCGCGGGAGTCTCTGGTTCCGTTCCTGCAACGCGGACGGGCGGCAGTCCAGCCAGCGCGCCCGCCATCAACACATAAATGGGGTTGAACATGTAGTTCACCAGGCAGTCCATGGTCCACAGGACGATGAGCGTGGCGAGGCAAAACACGGGCGCAAGCGCGGCCATCCGGGACAAGGGCGGCGGAATCCGCCATAGTGCCAGAAGCACCGGGAGCAACATCGTGGCGAGGAACGCGCCCAGGCCCACGAGGCCGTTCACGCCGAACACGATGATCCAGAGGCTGTCGGTGATGACGCCCACGCCGTACTCGCCGGAAACCCGGTTGCGCCCCCAGCCGCCCCAGCCGAACACGGGTTGATCCATGGCATGCCGGGCGAGGAGGACCTCGGCGTCGACCCGGGTCTTGAGGGATGCGGCGCGTTCCGGCCCCACAATGCTCTCTGCCATATCAACGAGTTGATGGCCGTCCCAGAGGCCGGTGGCGCGCAGGGCGAGATACAGGACGATGGCTGCGGCCAGTCCGAGAAAGAGGAGTCGGGCGGGCGCCACTCTCAGGGCGCCGTACATGCCCACGCCAAGGAGCAGGAGCCCGAGTGCGCCCGTGGATTTGCACAATACGGCGGTTCCGCCCAGGCAGAGCAGCAGCAACGCCATCGGAACGCCGAAGAGTCCCTGGAGCGAACGGCTGCGCCAGAGCCAGAAGCCGGCCAGGGTTGCGGTGGTCATCCACATGCCAACCATCAAGCCATGGGCCATGAAGACTTTGGGGCGCCATCCCCCGCCGCGCATGCCTTCGGCGAAACTCTGCTGGTGATATCCGTAAACCCAGTTGTGCAATTGGGGGCTCATGCGCAATTCAAAGAGGCACAGCGGGACATAGATCAGGCCGCCGATGAAGAGCCCCAGGAGCAGGAGGCGCTGATTCTTGAGATCATTAAAGTAGAAGCGGCCGAGGAGATAGGGAGCCCCCCACTGCAAGATCGCCCCAAACGAACTGGCGCAGCCGTCATACAGGCCCAGTCCATTTGCCAGAGAAGAAAAGAGGGGCGCCGCGCACAGTACCGCGGCGGGAAGATCGACCCAGGAGGGACGAAAGGTTATGAAGCGATCGGAAGCGAATACGGCGGTTCCCAGGAGCAGCCCAATCATCGTGGCCGTCATTTTGTCGTAGTCCGGCAGCCCGGGCAATGTCAGCCGGGCGACCGGCAGAAACATCCACGCGCCCAGCAAACCGAGGAGTACCACGCGCCGTGCGGGCAGGGCCATGAAGCCCAGGAGGAGCAGGAACGGCCACGCATACAGGGTTGCGGAAACCAGAATTGTCCCGCCCATGCTAGCCATGCACTTTCATTGGAACCGTCAAATGGACCTCATCCCCGTGGGTCACTCGTAAACCCCGCTCGGACTCCTTCCCCGGGCATCCCATACCGGAAGTGCCAGGGAAGTGGTTTCCGCCCACGTTATCCATGATATCAAACGGGCTGCCGGCACTGTCAAAAAACACTGTGTGCATTCCTGCGGGGCGCGAAGCGAGGATAGCCTTGACAAGCGTGGACAGGAGCTTATATTCTTCAAATTGACATGGATCGGGTGGGATGCGCACGTCGAGAGCCTTCCGAAGAACATGCCTGCGCAGGTGGATTCTGTAGGGGAGCAACGTGGTCCCCTGGACGGCGGAGTTTAGTGTCTGCTGCGCGCGTGATGGGAGCAGGAGTCGCTCCGGATTCGGACTATCCGCCGCGCGTGGTTCCTGCGCGCGGTTCTTGCGTGCGGCGTCAAATTCTGCCCGGCATGAGAATAGAACGAAGGTTTAGCAGAGGCGGGACAGTGCTCGTGCGCGCGGGTTCCTGATTCCGTGGAGGGTGCGTTATGGGGCATATCAGCAGCTTCCGGATCCTGGGGGTGTTGTTGCTTTCGCTGGTCCTTGCCGGGTGCCCGGAAGACTTGGCGACCATACCCAATGTCGTGGGATCACTGGGGGAGGCAGTTCAGGCCGCAATGACGGCCGCCGGACTGACTACAGCCGTCATTCTCGAATACGACCACAGCGCGGTTGTTCCCGAAGGTTCGGTGATCCGGCAGTATCCTGAGGCGGGACAAAGCGTACTGCCCGCGACGCCCATCACCGTGGTGATTTCGCTCGGTTCAGCGGTGGTGACGATCCCCAGCGTGGCGGGCAAGCCCCTGGCCGAAGCGCAGGAAATGATCGCGGGCGCGGGCCTGACGGCGAGCGTGGTGGTCGAAAACGACTTCAGCAGCTCGGTTCCCGAGGGTTCGGTCATTCGCCAGTATCCTGAGGCGGGACAAAGCGTACTGCCCGCGACGCCCATCACCGTGGTGATTTCGCTCGGTTCCGAGCTGGTGACCATCCCCAGTGTGGCGGGCAAGACCGCAGCGGAAGCGCAGGTTCTGTTTTCGGGCGCGGGCCTGACGGCGGACGTGGCACTCGAAAACGATTTCAGCGATTCGGTTGCCGAGAACCTGGTCATTCGGCAGTATCCCGCGGCCGGTGAAATCGTGAGTGCGCAGACCCCCCTTACGATTGTGGTGTCTCTGGGGCCGGAAAGGGTGCCCGTGCCTGATCTTGCGGGACGGACCCAACTCGAATGCCAGGCCGCGCTTTCGGCGGTTGGACTGACCCTGAGCGTTCTGGAGGAATTCAGCGATACGATTCCCGCGGGCACGATCATCACCCAGGGCACGCCCCCGGGCGTGTATGTGCTCTCCGGGTCGGCCGTCACGGCGACCATTTCCCGCGGGGTCCGTCAGGTGACGGTGCCGAATCTGGTGGGTCTGGCGGAGTCCGCTGTCGCCGGAACGCTGGGGCCGGCCGAGCTGCTTCTGGGCACGACGACGCACGCGTACAGCCCGGAGGTTCCGGAAGGCTCGGTCTGCGGCCAAACCCCGCCGGCGGCCGCGCAGGCCAATCACGACTCGACCGTGAATATTGTTATCTCGCTGGGCGTCGGTCCCCTGACGATTTATGTGAGCAGTTCGACCGGCGACGATGCCGTCAACCATGGTCTTTCGGAGGACTCTCCCTTCAAGACGCTGGCCCACGCCGTAACCTTCTTGCGGCCGGGCGCTTCGGATTCCATGTTGCTCAAGCGAGGCGACACGTGGGTGGAGACCTTGAACGGAGGCAAGTCCTCGCTTGGCGGCGGCCTGTCCGAGGCGGCGCCGATGCTCATCTCGACGTATGGAACGGGCGAGCGGCCCGTCATCACCCTTGGTTTTGGCGCCTGGGGAAGCACGCCCACCCAGTATCTGACGATTCGGGGCATCCACTTCCGCGATCCAGAGTACGACGGCACGAATTCGATTAACGGGATCACGATGGGCCCGATGAGTTCGCTGGTGGTTGAGGACTGTTTCCTGGACGGCGTTCCCTTTGTGGCCCAGGCCAACGGCGCGTCCGTCGCCAACCTGGTGCTTCGCCGCAGCCTCATTGTGGACAACTATGCCACGGTCCGGCACTCGCAGGGCGTGTACTGCGACGGCGTGAACGGGCTCACGATTGAAGATTGCCTGCTGGACCACAACGGCTGGAAAGAAGGGGTGGCCGGGGCTGAAGCGACGATGTTTAACCACAACGTCTATATTCAGACGAACTGCACGAATATTGTGTTCCGGAGGAACATCTGCACGCGCGCGTCGAGTCACGGCATCCAAGCGCGCCCGGGGGGCATCGTCGAGGACAACCTGTTCTGTCAGAACCCGATCGCGGTGCTCTGGAAGGGGGCTCAGGCCGATGTGTCGGGCCGCGTCGCGGGCAACGTCATACTCGAAGGCAACGACATCGGGACGGGGCCCCGGGGATGGGGCATCGACCTGTACAACACGGGCGGCATCCATCAGGTGGAAGTCTCCAACAACGTCATTGCGCACTACGCGAGTGCGATGCCCTACGGTTTCGGCATGGAACTGATTGGCGCGGGCGGGTATTCCGCCGCCGCGACTTTCACGGCGAACATCATCTACGACTGGCGCAATCCGGTTAACTTCACCGTGGATGGATGGTCCATTTCACTAAACGGCAACCAGTTCCAGGATCCCAATTCCTCCGATCAGTCGCTCATTCGCATCTCGAATCCGGAAGAAGGATTGTTGGCGGCGGATGGCAATACGTACTTCTCCGATGCAGCGAACAACATCTTCTATCATGCCACGTACATGGATTTCGCGGGATGGACGGCGGCGACGGGCGAAAGCAACGG
The DNA here is from genome assembly GCA_903837785.1 of Candidatus Hydrogenedentota bacterium. Lineage (GTDB taxonomy): Bacteria > Hydrogenedentota > Hydrogenedentia > Hydrogenedentales > CAILVY01 > CAILVY01. Next base: position 7,742 of record CAILVY010000123.1, on the reverse strand, counting down.
GCATTTCACGGAACTGGCCTATGTGGATCCTGACAGGAGCGTGGGCTCCTATCATGGCAGCCTTGGAAAGGAAGCGACGCTGGAGGCGTTCCTGGAGGAGGTGCGAAAACAGTCCGCCGACAACTGGCGGGACGAGTACACGGCCGCGGCGGTCATCGCATATATCAAGGCGGGATTTGCTCTTGCGCCGAAATGACAGTGCGCGAATTCATGGAGGATGCCGGGGACAGAATGCTTTCATTTGTAGTCATTGGGTATAACGAAGGTCCCCATTTGCGTGGCTGCTTTCAGGCCATTCGTTCCATCACTCCCATCGACGGCGAAGACACGGAAATACTCTATGTCGACGGCGGGTCTACTGACGACAGTCTGGAGATCGCGCGGGCGTGCGGCGTGGATCAGATCCTGAGCGACGGAAAGCGGCGCCGGGCCTCGGAGAACCGTAATGTGGGGTTGCGTTCCGCGCGCGGGGAGTACATTCAGTTCATCGACGGGGACATGAAGATTGCCCCGGACTGGCCGGGGCGCGCGCTCGCCTTTCTCAAAGGTGAGGTGCGGGCCGCGGCCGTGTGCGGGGTCATTCGCGAGATTCGGTCCGGCGCCTGGTACGACGCTTTTGGGATTGACTGGTCCAGGCCGGAGGGGACCGTGTCTTACTGCGGCGGCGCGGCGATGTTCCGTCGCACACTTCTGGAAGCGGTCGATGGCTTTCCCGAGGAGCTCCCCTTTGGCGAGGAGCCGTATCTGTGCTGGCGGCTTCGCAATGAATTGCACGCGAGCATCCACTACCTGAACCAGTGGATGGTGGATCATGATCTGGTTTTCCGGGGCTTCGGGGACTACTGGCGCCGCTTTGTCCGGGTCGGAAAGACCTATGCGGCCATTGCCGTCCGATGCGCGCGCACTTCCGATCCCCTTTGGCTTCGGGAGAGTATGGCGAACCTGGCGGCAGCGTCCCTGTTGCTGGCGCTGGCGGCAGGGCTGCTGTTGGGGCCCTTCTGGCTCAGAGCGGGCAGCGGCGCCATTCTGGCCGGCTTGCTGATGCGCAAGACGATGCAGACGATGCGGCGCGGTTTTTCATTGCGTGTGGCACTTGCCTACGCTTTCCACACGTACTTCTGCAAGCTCCCGCTGGCATATGGAGAGCTGCAATGGCTGCTTTCCTGGGCGCTGGGCCGCGCAGAAGGGCAGAAAGCCAAGATGAGGGAGAATGCATGAGTGTTTCGGGAGTTGTGACGCCCCCCCCCGCTGTTTCGGTGCTGATGCCGGTCTACAACACGGAACGCTATGTGGGCGAAGCGGTGCGCGCAGTCCTGCAGCAGACGTTCCGCGATTTCGAGTTCATCATCATCGACGATGGGTCCGCGGACGGCTCCACCGCGATACTCCGGCGCTTCTCCGAAGAGGATGGACGGATACGGCTGGTCAGCCGCCCGAACACCGGTTATGTGACGGCGTTGAACGAGGCGTTGGGACTGGCCAGGGCGCCGCTCGTGGCGCGCATGGATGCCGATGATGTGGCGCTTCCGAATTGGCTCGAGGTTCTCGTGGCCTTCATGCAGGCGCACCCGGAAGTGGTGACCGCTGGCGTACAGGTGAATCACATCGATCCTGACGGCGAGTTTCTGGGCCGCTCGGACATGCCGCTTGCGCACGAAGCAATCGAAACGGAGCATCTGAAGGGGGAGCTTCGCATTTTCCACCCCGGGGTGTGTTTTCGCACGGAGGCCGCCCGTCACGTTGGCGGCTATCGACCCGAAGTCTGTCCCTGCGAGGATTACGATCTTTGGCTGCGGCTGGGCGAAGTGGGCAGACTTCAGAATGTTCCCGAGGTGTTGCTGGCCAAGCGCAGCGTGCTGAGCAGTGTCGTTGCCACGACCTCACTGAGCCGGGCGCACGTGATAGAAACGAATATTCGCCGGGTGCTGGGTGAAGCCTGGTCGCGCCGTGGCCGCGGGGGCGAGCCGCCCCCGGTGCGCGTAAGCTGTGAAGACACCGCGATGCGGCTGCGGCAATGGGCGTGGTGGGCGTTGGGTGCAGGAAATGTCCGAACCGCCCGCAAACATGCCTGGAACGCGTTCCGGGAGGCGCCCGGCAGCGTGGAGTCCTGGCGGGTGGTCTTCTGTGCCTTGCGGGGGCGTTGAGCGGTGTTGCGCTGAGTGACCACCGGAACAGGGGCAAGACTCGGGATGCCGTCTCGGCGGCGGTGTCCTGGAGCAACGCAGAGGGAGCAAGATGCGAGAGAAGACGCGTTGGATTGCGGCGCTTATGTTGCTCGCGCTGAGTTGCGGTGTCCGTGCGAATGCGGAGGTCGTGGTGGCGTTTCGCCTGGATGACTACTCCGAGCGGAGTGACCTCGCCTTGTACGAGCGGGTGTTTCAGATCTTCGAATCCCGCGGCCTGTGCTGCACGGTGTCCGTGGTGCCGTTCGTGTTCTCCGTCGACGCACTGGATCCGCGTCCCCAGGCGCTGCTTCCCTTGGGAGAGGACAAGTGCTCATTTCTCAGGGAACATATTAAGAAGGGGACGGTTGAGCCGGCGCTGCACGGGTATTCGCATCAGACAAATCTGGCCAAGCCGGGGGCCTACTCGGAGTTCCTGGGACTGCCGCCCGGAGAGCAGGAGCGCAGACTGACCGAGGCCACGAAACTGATTCGACAGAAGCTGGATCAGAACGTGAGGATCTTCTGCCCCCCCTGGAATTCGTATGATGCGGCAACCCTTGACATCATCGAAAAGCTGGACTATTCGGTGCTGACCGCGGCCCGGGGGCATGTTGCCCCGGCCGCTTCGAAGCTGCGATTTGTCCCGTGCATCGCGGACCTTCACGACGCATTGGCATTGACGGACACCGCGCTGCGGATTCGCGCGCGGGAAGACCTCTTTGTGCCGGTCCTGTTCCATCTGTACGATTTGTCGGAATCCGGAGACCGGCGGGCCACGTCGAGTCTCGCGGAACTGGAGCAGCTCGTGGACGCGCTCCGGGCGCAACCCGGAGTCGTCTTCTCCACGGTCGGCCGCATCGCGGAGCATTATCCGGGCCTGACGGCCCTTGCCTACAGCGCGGATCACAGAGCCCATCGCTGGGCATTCCCGCTCAGCCTGGTTCCGCGCCTGCTGCTGGACGAAACCCTGCCCTACCCCGGACAGAACCTGTGGGCATCCAGCATCCTCGTGCGGGCAGGGCTGCTCTATGCGGGAGCGGGCGTGGCGGGTTGCCTGTTGGGCATCGTGCTTGTGACGTTCGCGGCCAGGCATCGCCATGCGCGCCTGATGTCGAGCGTGTCCGCACTGCTCGTGGCGGCGCTTGCCCTTGGCCTGGGGTTTGCTCAATACATGGGCGGGCATCCGGGTTACCGGATGTTGCTCGTGTTGGCAGTGCTGTGCGGCATTCTGTTGCCGCTGGCGTATGCCGCGTTGCGTGGCGGCCGCATGGAACGCAGCGCGTGAATCTCCTCTCCCCCATCCGTTCCAGCGCTATTTGAAGCGTGAGCGCCGATAGAGCCGCGTCACGACTCTCCCCGGATAGCGGACGAGGTGGTACAAAGGGGTCTCTCGCATCATCTTGTCCGCGGCCACCGCGCATTTGCGGGCAAGCGCTGCGATGGAGGGAACGGACGCGACACCCCCGGCCAGTGTTGCCTGACCGGTGGAGATCCGGGGCTTGTGTTGATTGTCGCCTTCCAAACCCAGTTCGATCCGGTGAATTCCAAGGCCTTGCGCCCTCTCCGCCGCTTGAAGCCGGAGAACCATGCCGGGCGAGAACCAGTCGAACTCGCGGTCGTGGCGCGGAAACCACCAGTGCCAGACGTGGCGGGAGCGCATGCCCATATGGATGGCGATGGGCTTGTCGTCGGCAAAGATCACCGAAAGCATTCCGGCGAACGAGTCTGTCTGGATGGCGTGAATATGCGCCAAGAGCTGGCGCGTCCATTGGAAACCAAGGACGTCCACGAGATTGGATTCGCGATATTGTGCCGATTTCCAGGCGAACAGTTGTTCGAGTATCCGTTTGTCGGGGGAATGCGTTTCGAATCGGAATCCGGAGCACTCCCGCTCGATGCGCCGCACTTTCTTCCGGTATTCCTTGAGGACCCCGCTGCCGCGGGCCTTGAGGACGGCTTCATAGCCTGAGAAACCTTCCTCGAGATTCAGATAGTGTGCGGTGTCGAAGGTGGCATGGCAGGGCTGAAACGCGGTCTGTTCCACGGGGAGGTGATGGAACTCCCAGTAACCGAGCCCGCAAGCCCGCAGGAGTGCTTCCGGCTCCACCGCCTCGCCTTCTTCCAGAATGATTCCGTGACAATCGGAGAGCATGCCTCCGACGGGCACCCCCACGCCCAGGCGTCCGCGCTGGAACGGAAAGAATCCGGAAATCTCCCCCCCGGATCGCAGCACGGCAACAAAGACATCCTGCCGGACATGCGCGACGGCCTGGGTGAATTCAGGACAGAAATAGGGGCTGGCCAAGCCGGGTGACGCCTCGATAATCTCACGCCAGCGCATTACGTGCGAGGTATTGAGCTCGTTCGCTCGCAGGAGATCGATCCGCATCGGCTAGAGCACTTTCTTGGGCACTGCGAAAAGCGGCCCCTTGAGCCGGTTGCGCAAGGCCTCGCCCCGGTTGCCGCGCCTCAGCACTGTCCGGACTGCGTCGCGCACGCCAAGGAGCAGCACTTCGCCCGATTCCGCGAGCAGTGCCGAGAGAACGCCATGATGTTTCCACAAATAGTAGAAGCGGCTGGCATAGAAGTGTTCTTCGAGACATCCGCCTGTCTCCAACTCCGGCCGCACTTTCCGCGCACTGGCGTTGCTGGCGTGGAAGGCGTTCGCCTGTCCCACCGCCCAGAGTTGGGCTCCCGCGGCGCGCACGCGGACACACAAGTCGGTTTCCTCAAAATAGAGGAAGAATCTCGGGTCAAACGCGCCTATCTTCCGTATCAGCTCCGTGCGCGCGAAGAGCAGTGCGCCGCACAGCCAGTCGGTCTCGAAGGGGGCGGCATCCGGCTGGATGGATTTGCGGTGAGGCGGATTCCCAGAGAATCCCGCGGCGCTGCGCAGAATGGCCGAAGGCTTCAACAGCCCCCCCGCTTCCTGATAGGCCCCGTTGCGCCGGAGAATGGACGGGCCGATCATGCCAGCCTGGGGATGGGCTTCCATGAAGTCCAACAGTACTTTCAGGGCCTCGCACGGAAGCACGGCATCCGGATTCATAAAGATGACGTAGGGGGTGTCGACATGGTCAAAGCCGAGATTCAATCCCCGGCCATATCCCAGATTCGTCCTGCTTTCGATGAGCTGCGCCCAGGGGAAGTCGCGGCGGACGAGGGTGGCGGTCTCATCCTGGCTGTCGTTATCCACCACGATCACCGAAATGAGTCCGGCGTCGTGGGCCGTCTTGAACGCCGTCAGATTGGCCGCGATGGTGTCATCGGAATTGTAGGTGACGATCACGGCCGTCGTCTTGCAGGACATTACACCCCCTTATTGCTTGCCGCGGGAACTGTACACGACACGGCCCCCGGTCCCTCCGTTCAAAATCGTCCCGTCAAGCGTGCCGACAGCTTCGGGTAGGCCCCGCTGGTTATGAAAGCCAATCGCTGGATGCCGCATGGCGCCTGGACTCTTGGCAAAGCATAACAGGGCGCCCCGGAACGTATCAAGACCTCTGTCCCGGAAGCGGCGGCAGAACGGAAACCACATTGGGCGAGTTCCGCCTGCGCGATTTCGGAGACGCGATTGTAGGGATAGGAGAAATGATGGGGTAGTGCGCCCAACTGTTGCTGGAGGTCCGCCGCACATCGTTCAACTTCCGTGCGAACCTGATCCCGGCTCATGCCGGAGAGGTCGAGGTGGTCGCGCGTGTGTCCGCCGATGGCGAGGTCCGGATAGCGGCGGTTCATCTCCTTCACTTCGTCCCAGCGCAACGTCAGCCTCGGCGGGGCGGTGTCCGGCGCGAGTTGCGCCGCCAGATCCTCGAAGAGTGCGCGCCGTTCTTCCCAGTTGCAGGGCAGCAGGCGCTGCACGAGTGCGTGATAGATGCTCGCGCAGTCGTCGGCGGCATCCAGGCGGCAGTCTTGGGGAGATTCCGGCGGCCACGCCAATCGATTCCGGGTCCGGGTGCGGAAGATGCCATGGAGGCGGTCTATCCATTGATTCTCGCCGCGCTCCACATAGCCCGTCGCGAGATAGAGCGTGGCGGGAAGGCGGAACTCCGCGAGAATCGGCGCGGCCGTTGTGAACGTGTCCAGATACCCGTCATCAATCGTAATCACGACGGTCTTCCGCGGCGGCGTCCGCCCTTGACTCAGGGTCTCAACGAGTTCATCCATGGAGACCACACGGCGCCGGCGTGCCAGGAAACGCATTTGCCGGCGAAAGATCTCCGGCGGCATATGGTTGTGCGGATCGACCCACGAAGCGCTGTCCGCCTGCGCGACGCTGTGATACATCAAGATGATGGCGCCCTGTGCCCGGACGAGTGCGGCATAGGCGGAGCCGATTGCGGAGACCCCCAGCGCTGCCTGCAACGTTTCCAGCAGGCGCCGCTTCAGTGGGGGCGCACTTATCGCCGGCATGACCGCCTGAGGCCGATCCAAGGGAGTTTGGGAAAGCGTGCGCGTCACGGCGACGGAAGGCTTCCATCACGATAGCGGAGCACACGCGCCGGGACGCCCACGGCGATGGCATTCTCCGGAATGTCCGACGTAACGACGCTGTTGGCGCCAATCACGGCGCCGGCCCCGATGTGCACGCCTTTCAGAATTGCGGCGCCCCTTCCTATCCACGCGCCGCGGCCAATCGACACGGGATTGGCAACATGATCCTGAAACCGAATCAACTGATCCGGCTGAATGGCGTGATCCGCATCGCGGATGCTCACGTATTCGCCGACGAGCACGTCGGATTCAATCTTCACTTCGGCGTGTGCGACCACGACCACCCCGGCGTTCAAGCGCACGTTGTTGTCGAGCACAATCCGTCCCTGGCCGCCGCTTTCGAAAAACACCTCCCTGCCCAGGCGGCAATGTTGCCCAAGGGTGATCTTCGGGCGCCCGGCGATCCGGATCGGGCCGTCAAACTGCGTGGTCACGGGAACCCGGCCTTCCACCGCGCTGCGCAACAGCGCGAGGCGCCACAAGCGGCACAAAACGGGGATGAGACTCCTTGCGGGTCTGAGGCAGGCGCTCAATGCCCGTGCCAGCGTGTCGGAGAGGCCGAGAAGCAAGGTCTTCATCATTCCTTTCCGTCCATGCGCGACTGCCGGTGGGCAGCGCTCACCCGTTCCAGCACCCGTTCAAAAAGGCCTGCGGCATCTTCCCAACGATAGCCATGGACATAAGCATACGCCCTGTCGGAGAGGGCTTTCCAGTCCGGGCCGGACAAGGCATGCACTTGGGCGATGGCCTCGGCCATCGCTTCCGGATTGTCGCAATCGACGAGCAGGCCGCGTCCCTCGTCGAGTAATTCGGGGGCCGCGCCGGCGCGGGTGGCAATCACCGGCGTGCGGCAGGCCATGGCTTCCAGTATTGGGAGTCCGAAGCCTTCCTGCCGGCTGGACCACAGCCATGCATCGCAGGAAGCATAGAGGTGCGACAACGTTTCCTGGGGCGGGTTGACGACGTACTCGCTGTTCGCGGGCAGTTTCACCTGGGCGGGCAGCGGTGCGTGCCCGAAGACGCGGACGTGCAGGGCGGGAATGCGCTGCGAGGCGAGGCGGCAGGCCTCGACGGCCACCTCGG
>CAILVY010000122.1 GCA_903837785.1 Candidatus Hydrogenedentota bacterium | reverse complement strand
GTGAAGGCGAAGCTGAAGGCGAAGGTGAAGGGGAAGGTGAAGGCGAAGGCGAAGGCGAAGGAGAGCCCTCCTTCGGGTGTTTTGCCTCCTCGAGCGGAGGTGGCGGTCCAAAATCACTTGGAGGGGACTTCCTGTTCGTTCTGGCCACATCCGCGACCCTCGCATGCTTCAGGAGGGGGCGAATAATCGCCATGCCCTTTCCCTCGTTGAGAGACGCTGGCAGGGGGGCTTTGGTCGCTCTGACCGCTCTTCTGATCTTCGGATATCCGTACTCGTCCGCGATGGCGCAAGGCACGCCGGGCAGTTTTACGATGGACCAGACCATATCTGATGGAGCCCAGCGTACGACACTGGCGTTCTCCGGCCTTGCGATCATGACGGGCACGCTGGAGGCCCAGTCCTTCTTCCCCCCGGGTAAGGTGGCCGACTACACCGGGTTCCAGTACTTGCGCGATAACGACCCCGACAACATGGGGCACAACACGAGCTTCCTGACGCGCGTCGCGAACAATGTGATTTTCATTCTGAACGACAGCCAGTTTGACCAGTTGAAGGCGCTCGCGACCGCGCAGCTCGACCAGATCAACCTGTATGGCTACAAGCGGTTTCCGCTGATGAAGGCGTTCCGCCGGCTCTTGGAGGGCGACATCCCCGCCGGGTCGCCGGGCCTGAACCTGAGTGCCGTCAAAGAGGCGTCGCGCGAGCTGTACCTGATTGACGGGCAGATCAGTTTCGACCGCGCATTGCTCTACGCGACAATACTCGGCTCGCTGGATTCCACCCAGACCGCCTATCTCGAGGCCATGAAGGGCCATGGATTCAATTCCTGGCCCGATATCACGAACGAGCAAATCCGGAGCCGGATGCAGGGACTGCCGCAGGGGACGGCCGTGGCCGTGATGACCTACGCGGGCGACTTGTTCAGCTGGTATGCCGGCTCGGTCGAGGCGGATGTCTATTTCTGCCCTGAACGCCAGGGCACGTACTACGGGGGCTTCTACATTAAGGACGCGCCCGCCGTCGGCCACGAGGGATACAGCATCGACGAGCAGCTCACCGCCACCGCGGGTTCCGCGCTCTGCGACAGTTCGAGGGGGTACGTCACCCCGCAGCAGGCCGCCGTGATATCGGGCCTCGTGGATACGCAGCGAAACAACCTGTACGCGGGCGCCACAAGCATCGTCGGCGTCCGCACCGAGATCGCCACGCTGCTGCGCAGCCTCCTCACGGACCCCGGTTCCGCAAATGCGGTGCAGACACAGGTGCTCGCGCTTTCGGAGACCTACGGTGATCTGGACGGCGAGAACAACTATTACTATGCCACCGTGTTCGCGCAAGTCTACAACTCGCTGAGCGAGGAGCAGAAGACGAGCCTCATGGAACTCCGGCATTCCATCATGTCCGGCACGTACACCGATGGAACCCCCTTCGACTACACCATATGCACCACGCCGTTCCTCTATTCAGCCCCCATCACCGACCTGGGTCTCCTGACCCCGTACACCGCAAACACCGACTACCTCTTCTCTCTCGCGGGAAGCGATGATGATGGCGACGGCCTTTCCAACGAGCAGGAAGCGACGTTAGGGACTGACCCTCGGAATTCGGACACCGATGCCGACGGACTTGGTGACGGTCAGGAGGCCAACGTGTACGGCACCGACCCACTCATGCCCGATTCTGACTGGGACGGTCTGAAGGATGGCGAGGAGGCAAGCGTCTACCACACGAACCCTCTGGTCCCGGATTCTGACGGGGACGGGGTGAAAGACGGGGACGAAGTCCAGTGGGGATTCAATCCGCTGGACCCGGATGTCACCCCCCATCTGCCTGCGGCGGGATGGGTTGGCCTGGTCTTCATGATGGGTATCTGCGCCTTTCTGGGCATGCGTCAAGCTTCAGGAAAGGGGAGCGCACAATGAGAAGATTGCCGGTGTGGGTTGTGGCGGTGGCTTCCCTTCTGGTGGTCGCGGACGTCAGGGCACAGGAGAAGCCCAGCGGTTTCGCGTTGATTCCCGCGGGCACCTTTGAAATGGGCGACCACCTCGGGTTCGTGGACCCGAAACACGGCGGCGACGAAGGACCGCTTCACACGGTTCGGCTCGACGCCTTCTACATGGCCATCAATAACGTCACCACGCTGCAGTTCTGCGCGTTTCTCAATGCGGCACTGGCGCAACGGCACATTGAGATGCGCCGGGATGGCGTCTATCTCGCCGCCGGCAAGGAGCTCCTGTGCGAGACCCGGGAAATGTCCCCCTACAGCCGAATTGTGTGGGACGGAACACGCTTCGCGGTTCTTGATGGCAAGGAGAATCACCCGGTCATTTGCGTCCGCTGGCCGGGTGCAGCGGTCTACTGCAATTGGCTGAGTGCGCAAGAGAGCCGCCCGTCCTGTTACGACACGGCAACGTGGGACTGCGATTTCAACAAGAGCGGGTACCGCCTGCCGACCGAGGCGGAATGGGAATACGCCGGGCGTGGCGGCCTGCAGTCGCCGTATGGAAATTTCCCGTGGGGTGACGAGCCCGATGCATCAAGGGCTAACTGGCCCGAGTCGGAGAATCCCTTTCGCTACGGCCCGGAACCGTGGACAACGCCCATTGGTTTCTTTGACGGCCAACGACACAAGAAGGCGGATTTCAACTGGCCTGGGCCGCAGGAGACCTTTCAGACGAGCAACGGCGCCAACGGTTATGGCCTCTATGACATGGCCGGCAACGTCTGGCAGTTCGTCAATGACTGGTACGACCGTGACTACTATGCCTACAGTCCCAAGGACAACCCGCCCGGTCCTGAGCGGGGCAGCGTGATGCCCGACGGCAAGCCCTATCGCGGAATGCGCGGCGGCAACTGGTACAACGGCGAACACGGTCACAGCCGTGTGTCGAACCGGAATCCCTCCTATTGGCGGGGACCGCAGGACCCCAATCATCCCTATTATCACGTCGGATTCCGGGTCGTCCTGCCGCTCAATGCCGAAGCCCGGCCCGCTATGAAGCCAACGCCGGTGCAGCAGGTTGTGCGGAACGACCGCGCACCGCTTGGATGGGCCGCACCCGGCGGTCGTCCGGCAATACCTCCTGAACGATGGCCACGCCCGAAACGGCCTCGTCCCGAACCATCCCGCGAGGACGAAGTTCCCCTGCCGCGTTCCGGTTCGTTCATTCTGCGCAGCCCGGAGGTGGAGGATGGCGGGGCGCTGCCCGCCGAATTTACCGGCGATGGCGCCGCATCCACGTTGCCGCTTGAATGGAGTGGCGCGCCGGAGGGGACGAAGTCGTTCGCGCTGATCATGCATCATGTCGCGCCCGACATGACCAAGTGGTACTGGCTTCTCTACAACATCCCACAGGATGTGCACCGCCTGCCGAAAGACGTCAAAGGCATCGGGACGCTGGGCAATAACAGCATCAACGGCCGCGCCGAATATGCCCCCCCGCACAGCAAAGGGCCCGGAGAAAAGACCTATATTTACAGCGTCTACGCCTTGTCTTCACCGCCACAAATCACGGTGCCGCCGGAACAGGTCAGCCGCGATGTCCTTCTGAATGCCATGAAAGATCGGGTTCTGGACAGCGCGGAACTGCGCGTCGTCTATGCACGCGAAGGCGAAAGGAGCGGCAACCGGCGGACACCCCCTGAACACGGGGAAATGAACCCAGAACAGCAGGAGGCCCTGGAGTCGCTCGGGTACTTGTCCGCGGACCGTAATCTTGCAGCCGGCCAGCGTGCCCCGGAGAGCAAGCCTCCGGCATCTCCCCGTCCGGGGCAAAGCGTGGGGCTGTTCCTCAACACGCCGAAAGCCTGGGAGGGCTACACGCTCTTCGCCCCGAAGCACAACACGGTCACGTATCTCATGGACAACCAAGGCCGGGTGGTTCATCAATGGAAGAGCAACTACGAACCGGGTCAAACGGTTCACCTGAAGCCGAATGGCCACTTGCTGCATTGCTGCTTCACGCACAACCGCGGCTTCACAAAGGGCGGCGAGGGCGGTCGAATCGAGGAGTTTGACTGGGACGGCAAGTTGGTCTGGGAGTTTGAACTGTCAACGGATCAACGCCTCTCACACCACGACGTTGCGCCCTTGCCCAACGGAAACGTCCTGATGCTCGTTGTGGAAAAGAAGACGCGCGCGGACTGCGTTGCCGCCGGATTTGACCCTCGGATGCTGCGCGACAGTGAGCTGTTTCCGGACAGCATCGTTGAGGTGCAGCCCGCGTACCCCCAGGGCGGCCGCGTGGTCTGGGAATGGCGTGTCTGGGATCACCTAATCCAGGATTTCGACTCCACGAAAGCCAATTACGGGAATGTTGCCGAGCATCCCGAATTGATAGACGTGCACTGTAACGGCCGTCCCACGCCCGCATTCTGGAACCACATGAACTCCATTGCGTACAACGAAGAACTCGACCAGATCATGCTCAGCGTGCGCGGCTGCAACGAAGTCTGGATCGTCGACCACGGCGCCACGACCCAAGAGGCGGCCGGCCACGCCGGCGGCAGACAGGGCAAAGGTGGCGACCTCCTCTACCGCTGGGGCAATCCGGCCGCGTACAAACAGGGTTCGGAACACGACAGGCAGCTCTTCGAGCAGCATGACGCCCAGTGGATTCCGGAAGGGCACCCCGGCGCAGGCCATATCACCGTCTTCAACAACGGGTATGACCGGGGCTGGTCAAGTATTGAGGAAATTGTTCCGCCAATGGATGGCGCCGGCCGTTATGCGCTTGAGCGCGGCAAAGCCTATGGCCCTGACAAACCCGTGTGGCATTATGAGGCCACGAACCGTTCGGAGTTCTTCTCCTCCGAGCTTTCGGGGGCGCATCGCCTCCCGAATGGAAATACGCTGGTCTGCGAAGGCGTTGTCGGCAATCTCTTTGAGATTACGCCCGAAGGAGAGAAAGCCTGGCAATACGTCAACCCCATGGTCCGCGGCGGCATCCTTGCCCAGGGCGAGACGCCCGGCAAGGACGTGCGCGGCCATTTGTTCAACGCCGTCTTCAAAGCCCATCGCTATGCACCCGACTATCCCGGATTGAGTGGGCGTGATCTCACACCGCAAGGGGTCATAGAACTGCCCGCCTCACAACAGGGCAAGACCGGTCTGGACAGGTTGGACGCCTTGCCTGAAGAACGGCCCCGAAGGAGTTGGTGGGGATGGGGTGGCGGCAACCCGCCGCCTCGGCCGCCCGGCGACGCGCGCCCGGACCGGCAGCATCTGCCCCCGCCGCCGCCCCGGTGGTGGGAGTTCTGGCATCGTGATCCTCCCCCACCTCCGCCGCCTCGGGCCGGTGGCCCCTGACCGCGGAAGTCATCGGTGGCGCCACAGCGTGCCGGCCACCGATGACTCTTTCCGGCGATCAAGCGTTCTGTTGGGACGCTTCGTCAAGCGGGGTGTGTTGCGGTCAGGCGCTGTCGAAGCGGTCAAGGTTCATGACCTTGTTCCAGGCCGCCACAAAGTCGTACAGGAACTTCTCCTGTGCGTCCGCGCAGGCGTAAACCTCCGCCAGGGCCCGGAGTTGGGAGTTCGAACCGAAGATCAGGTCAACACGGGTGCCGGTCCACTTGAGCACGCCCGTTTCGCGGCTGCGGCCCTCGAACACGTCCTCGTCTTCTGCACTTGCCTTCCACGCCGTATCCATATCGAGCAGATTCACGAAGAAGTCATTGCTGAGCGCTTCCGGCCGCGTGGTGAAGACGCCGTGCATCGACCCGCCGAAGTTGGTCTTCAGGACGCGCATGCCGCCCACGAGCACAGTCATTTCGGGGGCGGTCAGCGTCAGTAATTGTGCCTTGTCCACCAGCAGTTCCTCGGCCGATACGGCGTAACAGGTCTTCTGGAAGTTGCGGAATCCGTCGGCGATCGGCTCGAGGACGGCGAAGGAGTCCACATCGGTTTGCTCCTGCGAGGCGTCCATGCGTCCGGGAGTGAAGGGGACCGTCACCTCGCGGCCCGCATTTCTCGCCGCCTGCTCCACGCCCGCGCAACCGGCCAGAACGATGAGGTCAGCCAGCGAGACGCGCTTGCCGCCGGATTGTGCGCCGTTGAACGCGCTCTGGATGCCCTCCAGGGTCGTGAGCACCCTCGCCAACTGTGCAGGCTGATTGACTTTCCAGTCCTTCTGCGGTGCGAGACGAATGCGAGCGCCGTTCGCGCCGCCGCGCTTGTCGGAGCCGCGGAAGGTGGATGCCGAGGCCCACGCGGTCGAAACCAGTTCCGACACGGACAGGCCGGATGCCAGGATCTTGCCCTTGAGGACGGCGATATCGGACGCGTCAATCAGGGGGTGATTGACGGCGGGGATGGGGTCTTGCCAGAGTAGTTCTTCGGCCGGGACTTCCGGGCCGAGATAGCGGGCGCGCGGCCCCATGTCGCGGTGCGTCAACTTGAACCAGGCCCGGGCGAAGGCGTCCGCAAACGCCTCCGGATCTTCCATGAAGCGCCGTGAGATCTTTTCGTAGACCGGGTCGAAACGCAGGGAAAGGTCCGTGGTCAACATGGCCGGAGCACGGCGCTGGGACGGATCGTGTGCATCCGGCACAGTGCCGGCGCCCGCGCCGCCTTTCGGCGTCCACTGGTGCGCGCCGGCCGGGCTCTTCGTCAGTTCCCATTCGTAGCCAAACAAGTTCTTGAAGAAGTTGTTGCTCCATTTCGTGGGGGTCTGTGTCCAGGTGACTTCCAGGCCGCTGGTGATCGCATCGCCGCCTTTGCCCGTGCCAAAACCGCTCTTCCACCCCAGCCCCTGCTCCTCGATGCCCGCCGCTTCGGGCTCGGGCCCAACCAGGGCCGCATCGCCGGCGCCGTGGGTCTTGCCGAAGGAATGGCCGCCCGCAATGAGGGCCACGGTTTCCTCGTCGTTCATCGCCATGCGCGCGAAGGTCTCGCGGATGTCCCGCGCCGCCGCGATAGGGTCCGGATTCCCGTTCGGGCCTTCCGGATTAACGTAAATCAGGCCCATCTGCACGGCCGCGAGCGGATTCTCGAGCTCCCGGTCGCCGGAGTAACGTTTGTCCTCCAACCACTTGCCCTCGGAACCCCAGTAGATGTCCTTCTCCGGTTCCCAGACGTCCTCGCGGCCGCCGCCAAAGCCGAAGGTCTTGAAGCCCATCGTTTCCAGGGCTACGTTCCCGGCGAGAATCATCAGGTCCGCCCACGAAATCTTCCGGCCGTACTTCTGCTTGACTGGCCAGAGCAGCCGGCGCGCCTTGTCCAGGTTCGCATTGTCGGGCCAACTGTTGAGGGGCGCAAAGCGCTGGCTGCCATTGCCGCCGCCGCCGCGGCCGTCGCTGATGCGGTAGGTTCCGGCGCTGTGCCAGGCCATGCGGATCAACAATGGCCCGTAGTGGCCAAAATCCGCCGGCCACCAGTCCTGTGACTGCGTCATGAGCTCAGCGAGGTCTTTCTTCACGGCCGCCAAATCCAGGCTCTTGAACTCTTTAGCATAGTTGAAATCCTCGCCCATCGGACTGGATTTGGAGGAGTGCTGGTGCAGCATGTCGAGCTGCAACTGCTTCGGCCACCAGTCCCGGTTTGTCATGCCTCTGGCGGCGTGTGGTTGGGCTCTGCCCGTCACCGGGCACTTGCTCTCGTCCTTCATGCTGCTTTCTCCTTTCGTTGTTGAAGTTGTCCATTAGCATCCTTATCAACAACCGTCATCCTCTACATGATTGCCGAGGCCTTTCTTCCCAGGCCGCAGTCATTTTCCTCAATCTTGTTCCGATTCGTTCTTGCCCGGGAATAATTCCTATTCCTGAATAGGGAAAAGACCCATGCTCCAAACGTTGAAGATTGCCCGCCGGGTCACGCCCAGGCGGCGCGCCTCGTGCTCAAGCGCTCGCCATCCAAGACGCGCAAACCGGAGAAGCTCCCGTATCCGCATAAGGGAACCCTCCTGTGGTTACCGGGTATTGCAGGGGGTGGAATGTTGATGCTGTTCGTTCATGCCAGGGGAAGGATTCCTGCACATGATTGACGTTGTGACTGGCCTCTTCACCCTGCTCTGCTGTCTCAGTGCCGGGTTGACGCTATGGCACTTCTCGATGGGCCCCGCCGCCAGCCGCGCGGCGCGTGTTTCGCGCGTCATTCTTCTCAGCCTGGTCCTTGTGCCCCTGTTGGCCTTCTCAACGTGGAGGCTCAGCAAATCGCGCGATCTTCAGATTTGTGGCGCGGTATTCAAAAGAGTCGACCTGCAGCGGCCTCTCGTCGCGCTCACGTTCGATGATGGCCCGACACGGGAATGCACGGGGGAAATCCTCGGCGTGCTGCGCGAGAAGAAAGTCAGGGCGACGTTCTTTCTCACCGGAAGCGAGATGGAACAGCACATGGCCGAGACAAAGCAAATTGTGGCCGAAGGGCATGAACTCGGCAATCACTCCTATTCACACCGCCCGATGCTCGCCTGTTCCACCGCCTTCGTGAGAGACGAGATCGAGAAGACGGATCAACTTATCCGTAGCGCCGGGCATCAGGGCACCATCCACTTCCGCCCGCCGTACTGTAAGCGAGTGCTTACCCTGCCCCTGTACCTCTGGCGAACGGGCCGGACGACGATACTGTTTGAGGTTGAGCCCGAGTCCTTTCCGGAAGTCGCCTCCGATGCCGGACGCATTGTTTCCCACGTCGAAGAAAAGATCCGGCCCGGGTCCATTGTCCTGCTGCACTTGATGTATCCGGGGCGTTCCGAAAGCAGGAAAGCCCTGCCCGGGATCATCGACGCGCTGCGGGCAAAGGGCTTCGGGTTCGTGACAGTCTCCGAGTTGCTTGCCTCGTGAATGCGTGGAAGAGTCTTCTCGCGATGTTGTCAAATGCGTGCCGGCGGCACAAAGGCCCCGAACACCCTGACCAGACGCGCCCTGCTCTATTCGTCCACACCCGGAACCAGTTTCTCGGCCTTATCCATCGGACGGCTGTTCCAGAGGATTTCCTCGAGGTTGGGCACGGCGGGGTCGCTTCGCACGATTCGCCACACGCCGTCTTCACACGCCCAGGTGTAGGTGACCTCGGCCCCGCGATGACGGGGAAACCGGACGAGTCCATCGTAGCCGAAAGGCTGGTCGTCGCGGCGGACAGCGGTGCAGAGGTGGAACATCTTCACGCGTACCGTGTGCGATGCCGCGTACTCGGAGAAGTCCCAGTGTCGAATCTGGCGCAGCATGAACGTCTTGTTATTGCGGCGGAACCACCATTTCCAGGCGCGGCCCACATACTCGCGGTGGAATCCGTTGGGATCCTCGTATCGCGGCGAATAGAACTCTGTAACCGCACGCCAGTCCATGGCTTCGTAGGCCTGCTTGAAGGCGTTGATACGCGAGACGACTTCGTCGGCGACCGGCTTGAGTTCGGCGGGAACCCCTTCAAAGGTGGGGTAGACCACTTGAGAAGCCGGACGCACATCCTCCCTCTCCCGGACCGCCTTGCTTTGAACGTTTCCGCTGGCATCCACATGAACATATTCGGCGGGTGCACTGACCGAGTCGGGGAAGACGAGGCAGTCAAGGAAATTGACGGTGCCGTCCCTGACTTCCATAGTGGCGGTATCGGCGGTAACGGTATAGGCGCAGGGCAGACTTCGATCGAGCGTAACGCTGGGTTGGGTGCTCTCGGCAATCGGGTGCATTCCTGTGGGAACCTCCGCGCCCAGGGGATTGTCTACGCGGTGAATGAAGTATTTCCGCGCGCCGGGGTCGCCGGGCCACTCCAGGCGCATGCGGTCCCCTTCGCGTTTCGCGGTGATCCCGCGCACCGGTTTCGGAAGTCTCACGGAATAGGGCTGGCGCTCGTACAGGTTCTCGTGCGTCTGCATCACGTACGTGCAGCCGTTGATGGAGCAGGTCCAGGCGGTTTCGGAGTGCCCTGTGTCGAAATGATGCTGTTTCAGCAGCGATTCCCAGGCTTCCACGGAATCGCACTGGCCCGGCTGAACAATGAAGGGAAAGCGATCCAGAACGGGCTGGGGCGTATCCGACGGGAGCAGCGGAATAAACCAGTGCCCTCTGTTCGGAATCAGCTCGAACTCGAGCATCGGCTCCCACACCCCGTAGGCGGCCTTGGCAAGCAGTCCATCATCCGAAAGCCAGTCGAGATCGCGCAGGTTGCGATGGAACTCATTGACGTCCCGGGCAGGCGCCACGTGGTAGGCGATGCCGGTCTTTGAGAGCACCTGGTCCCGGTTCGGGATCAACCTGCGGTGCACAACCTCGCGCAGCGTGGGGAGGATGACCTCGTTCCAGCAGCGGTTGTTCGACTGGTCAAAGAGGTCCCAGTACGGTTCAAAGCTGTAGACGGTGGCGCCCATGACCACCCCTTGCAGGATCATGGCCCGGTAAAGCCCCGGCGGCATGGTCTGGGGCGGCATATGATCGCCAAACACGCCCGGGCCATTCATGAAACTGCTTTCGTACCACCACGATTGCGGCTCGACGCCCCAGTTCGACGCATAGCCCCCCAGCCAGAGTCCCCACGTGGCCGTCTGCCGGACGAGATGGCGCGGCTCGATGTGTTCGTTCACCGGTATCACATAGTCCGCATACTCGCGCATGGCCTCCAGCAGGGGACGGTTCAAGGTGTCGGCGCTGATGTGGAGCCATTTGAGGCCCTGCAGCACGAGGAGAACATGGCGTCCGTGCTGCGCCGCCAGCCGGATGATGTCGATGGCGTATCGCGTTGGCGGCGGCGTTGCGTAGCGGTCCACATTGAACGGCGCATAGTGGGCGAACTGCATCTCGGAAAGCATGAGGCTCCGGAGGCAGGAAAACTCCTGGAGCAGGCGCGCGGCGTACTCCGGCTCGAATACGAACTCGTCATCCGGGTCGGCGATTTGTAGGCTCACGGGAACCTGGGCGCGCTCCGTCTCTTCGAGCATGCGATGAAACAAGTCGTAACGCAGCGCATGATCCCGAACCCGGATCTCGGCCTGCAACTGGCAATACTCCCGGAGGTCTTCCGGAATCAGGCTCCAGCAGCGCACGATGTCGCGCCCGTGCCTGGCAGCTTCCTCCCGCCTGTCGCGGTTGGCTGGCGTCTCATCATGGTCGCCAAAGTCCGCGGACGTTTGAAAGATGATCAACGGATGGCCGGCACTGACGGGGGTGGAAAGGGGGACAGGGGATTCCCCCATCACCGCCAATGTCACAGTCATCGCAAGCAAGAACATCTGCGCCCTCCTCGTTTTGAGTCATGATACAGCATGGAAGGCGAGGAATCTCCGTGCCCTCAGGGCCGTTCCAGGCGGGCGGACCATCCCAGAAGACGTGGAGCGAGAACCCGAAAAATGGGGTAGCGTCCCTATTTTTCTTGAGGTATACTCCTTAATCACATGTCGGGAGGTGCCGATTGCACCGTGGGCCGGCGGGCACGGCAGTGGGGAAAAGCGGAAGAGAGGTGTTGGGATGGGCTTGATCATCTTGTTGACGGTTTCCGTGTTGTTCATTGTGTTTGCGACCGTGAAACTGAAGCTGCATCCCTTTCTCGCGCTCCTGCTCGCGGCATTCGGCTTCGGGATCATTTCGGGGATGCCGTTGAAGGAGGTCGTGAAATCCGTAAACACCGGGTTTGGCGACACGATCGGAAACATCGGGATTGTCATCCTGGCCGGGTGCATTATCGGCCATTTCCTGGAGAAGTCGGGGGGCGCCTATCGCCTCGCCGAAGGGGTGTTGCGCATCACGGGGCAACGCAATGTGCCCATGGCCATGGCGTTTGTGGGCTATATCGTGTCGATCCCCGTCTTCTGCGATTCCGGCTTTGTGCTGCTCTCGCCGCTGAACCTCGCCCTGGCGCGGAAGGCCAAGGTCTCGATTGCGGCCTGCGCCATCGCGCTGAGCCTGGGCCTCTACGCGACTCACACGATGGTTCCGCCGACCCCGGGGCCGGTGGGCGCGGCCGGGGTGCTGGGCGCCGACTTGGGGCTGGTGATTCTGTGGGGCCTGCTGGTGGGCGCCGTGGCGGCTGTTGCCGGCTGGCTCTTTGCGGTCAAGATAGCCGCGAGGACGCCTGTTTCCGGCGAAGCCCTTGACGCCGTGGAAGCCGAGCCGGCCATCCGCCGCGAAGATGCGCCCTCCGCGCCGAAAGCGCTTCTTCCGATTCTGCTCCCCATTGTGCTCATCGTCCTGCGTTCCATCGCCGAACTCCCGGCGAAGCCGCTGGGCGGGGGGCACGCCGCCATCCTGCTGGGCTTCTTCGGCCAGCCGGTGGTCGCCCTGCTCCTCGGGGTGTTCATCGCGTTCCTCCTTCCGAAGAAGTTCGACCGCGAAATGCTGGCAACGACCGGATGGGTGGGCCAGGCCATGACGGGCGCGGCAATCATCATCATCATCACGGGAGCGGGAGGGTCCTTTGGACGGGTCCTGCAGAACTCCGGGATTGCGGACGTGATCGGAACGGGGCTCAAGGGCAGGGAAAGCATCGGCATCCTGCTGCCCATCATCATCGCGGCGGGCCTGAAAACCGCGCAGGGCTCGTCCACGGTTTCACTGCTGACGACGGCGGGGCTCGTGCTGCCGCTGCTGCCTTCGCTGGGACTGGAAGGCGAAACGGCCAAGGCCCTGGTGGTCGTGGCCATCGGCGCCGGTTCGATGATCGTCTCCCATGCCAATGACAGCTACTTCTGGGTCGTCACGCAGTTCTCCGGGATGTCCGTGAATCAGGGCTACCGGCTCCAGAGCCTGGGCACGCTGGTCACAGGCCTCGCCGCCGCCGGGACCGTATGGGTCTTGAGCCTGATCGTCCTGTGACGCCGCCGGACAGGGCCTCCTGAGACCGCGCCGCGACGGGCCTCGGCGGGCCCCCCTAAGCCTGTCTTTGCGCCGCTCTTCCCAAAGACGAATGAACGCTTTGGCAAGATTACTTCTGCAATTCCCCCTCGTCTTGCCCTGCCCGTTTGCCTCGTCCTCTTCGAGCATCCCCGTAAACGCGTTGGGCATGTTCCGCATCTTCGTGTGCAAGAGTCCACCGCAGCGCCCTTTGGGGGCCTGCCGAACGCGATGCGCCCGCCTTCTGAGTGCCGGGGGGCGGCGCGGACACGGGAGCCCCCGACGCGGAAGGGAATAACGCATGGCGGAGGGCGGGTTCCGCGTACAGAGTGTTGAGACGGGAAAAAGGGGCGCAAGAAACGCGCACACAAGTTCGCGGCAACCGCTTCGACAGCGCAAAAGGGAGGCACATTCTATGAGTACGCTTCGTGAAGGAACCACCGCCCTCCAGGGCAGGATCCAAGGCCGTGTTCTGCTGCCCGAGGATGAGGACTACGATGTTGTACGGCGGATTTGGAACGCGATGATCGACCGGCGGCCGGCCGTGATCGTGCAGTGCGGCCATGCGGCCGACGTTCCTCACGCGATACAATTCGCGCGCGCGCAGAAGCTCGATATCTCCGTGCGGGGCTGCGGACATAACATTGCGGGAAACGCCGTTTGCCAGGACGGGCTGATGATCGATCTCTCCGGAATGAGGGGCGTCCGCGTCGATCCCGGGACGCGCCGCGCCTGGGTCGACCCCGGCGCTTCGCTGAACGATTTCGACAAGGCGGTGCAGCAACACGGCCTGGCCACCCCGATGGGGATCAACTCCACGACGGGCGTTTCGGGGCTGACCCTCGGCGGCGGCTTTGGCTGGCTCACCCGCAAGTACGGCATGACAGTGGACAATCTTCTTTCCGCGGACGTGGTCACTGCCGGCGGCGAGACCCTGCACACAAGTGAGAATGAGAATCCCGACCTGTTCTGGGCCCTTCGCGGCGGCGGCGGGAATTTCGGCGTGGTAACCCAATTCGAATTCGGCCTGCATCCTGTTGGCCCCGAGATCCTGGCGGGACTCATCGTGTTCCCCCTCGAACAGGCGCGCGATGTGCTCCGGCACTATCAGGCCTTTGTGGAATCGGCCTCCGAGGACCTCAGTGTCTGGGCGGTGCTCCGCAAGGCGCCGCCGCTGCCCTTCCTGCCGCCCGAGGTCCATGGCAGGGACATCATCGCACTGGCCGTGTTCCATGCCGGCGATCTTGCGGCGGGCGAGAAGGCCATCGCGCCCCTGCGCCGCTTCGGCGAGCCCTATGGCGAGCATGTCGGCCCACAGCCGTATGTGCAGTGGCAAACCGCCTTCGACCCCCTGCTCGGTTTCGGGGCGCGCAACTACTGGAAGTCCCATAATTTCCGGGAACTCTCCGACGGGGCCATCGACATCATGATCGACTTCGCGCACAAGCTGCCCTCGCCGCAGTGCGAAGTCTTCCTCGGACTCGTCGCGGGCGCGGCCAACCGCGTGCCCGTCGAGGCCACGGCCTATCCCTACCGCGACGCGAAGTTCGTCATGAACGTGCACGGACGCTGGGAACAGGCCGCGGACGACGCCGCCTGCATCGGCTGGGCGCGCGCCTTCTTCGAGGCTTCTACGCCCTACGCCTCGGCCGGCGTCTACGTAAACTTCATGACGGAAGACGAAGGAAACCGCGTGACGGCCGCCTACGGGCCGAACTACGAGCGCCTCGTACAGATCAAGCGGAAGTACGACCCTGAAAACGTCTTCCATCTCAACCAGAACATCCGGCCGTAGCTCCGCTGTGCTTCGCAGGCACCGGCAGGAGGCCCCGAAATGGGGGCCATTCTCTTGCCTGTGTTACACTCGCATTCCGTGTTTGACGATAAGGAAGAGCCGCGACATGCTGCAGAAGCCGTCCACTGCCTGCGCGTGACGGGGGGGGAGCTGAAGAAGTATGAAGATTGAAGCAGCATCCTTGACGCCGCCGCCCGGGCTGGCGGAGCTCTTGGCCGAGCTCGGCGGCGGCGAGAACGGATTCGGCGGCACGCCGGTCCATTCCGGGGAGTTGTCCCTGGAGGAGTATCTTCAGGAATGCTGTGAGATGCCGGACCCCGCCAAACTGAAACCCGGCCTGGTGCTGCAGACGATCTTCTGGGCACTTGATGAGTACGGCGTGGCCGTCGGCATGATAAGAATGCGGCACAGCTTGAATGACAAGCTCCGCTTTCACGGCGGGCACATCGGCTACTTCATCCGCCGCGATCAACGCGGCAAGGGGTACGGACGAGAGGCGTTGCGCCTTGCGCTCGCCCAATTGCGCACGTTGGGGGAAAGACGGGCGCTCCTCTCCGTCGACCCGGCCAATACGCCTTCAATCCGTGTTATCGAGGAGAACGGCGGCCAACTGGAGAACGTCGTGACAGACCCGTAAACCGGCCAGGCCTACAGGCGATACTGGATTGCGCTGGAACCCGAAGTGCCGGCCCTCCCGGACGGCGGAACGCCGGCCGAAGCGTAACAGTGCCCTCGCGCGAAGAGGGGCGCATGGCGGGGATTTCAGGGGGATAACAAAAGTCGAAGGAAGCTGGGAATGGTCTGGGCGACTGGATTTGAATGCGCCTGGGGCGCACAAGCGACGCCAGAGGCGCACAAACCAGCCATGGCTTGCCTTGCCCGCCTTGGGCGGACGGCAAGTCGGGAGGGTGACCGCGCCGACAGTTTCCCGAATCGGTGCTTTCCGCGCTTTTGGCGGCCTGAGTGCCGTATCATAGGGCTGTTCGACGCTGAAAGGGAAAGGGATGGGCGACAGAACTGTTCTCCCCGCAATCTGCCTTTTGATATGGGCCGCCCTATTCGGCGCCTCCGCGGCGTCCGAATTGGGGGATGTGCCCGCCGGCGGGTTTCGATCGCCCGAAGGGGACACGCGCTTTACCCCTGATACAGGCGTGAAGCCTCTGAACAATCTCGTCTCTGAACTCCTGAACCAGGAATCGCCCGGCTCCACCCAATACCGTTTCCGCAATCCCCGAAAAGGCTGGGTATATGTCCGCGTCTTGCCGGACGGCAATAACCCGCCGGCGGCAGTCCTTCTTGACGGCGTGCCGGTTGCACTCAAAGTGGTGGACGGCGTTTCGGAGGCGATGCGCTATGTCGCCGAGGGTCCGCATACTGTGGGCTTGGCCTCCAATGATGAAACGGTCAAGCGCCTGGAAGTGCGCTCCATCGGTGAGCTGTTCTACGCCACGTACGGAAACAATCCGCACATTAAGGAAACAGGGGTCTATACGTGGGACTTCCTCCGCCGGCACTGCCTCGACCATTACAACGGCATCATCGGCGCATCTGCCCTCGCCAGCGACGGGACTTATGCGCAGGAAGCCGAACTCCAAGAGTGGACTGCCGATGGCAAACGCTGGTACACGCTGGAATCCGTGCCCTACGATGTCGAGACCGCGGATGAGGCGTACGCCCGCTGGTCGAAGTCGCTGGGAATGCAGCATCCTCGGATGAGCGGCATCTGGGCGGACGAATTTGGTGTAGGCGAGAAGTACGGGAAGAAGACGACGGAGCTCTACCCGGTTTGGACAGAAGCTATCGGCAGGCTTGCCGCAACGCCGGCCTTCGCGGACCGCGCATTCTATGCCTACGGCCCGAGCCGTTTGCTGCCGGCGGAGAGCTTCGAGGAGATGTTCCCGTTCGTCCAAGCCATTTTGAAGAGCGACTATCGGCTGGGGCCGGAGTGGTACCTGCCGGAAGGCCGGACACGCCCGGGCAGGCCTATTGCCGAGACGGGGGATCTGCTGGCCGAATTCAGTCCCGGTTGGGAACAAGCGAGCCGGGCGTCCTTTGAACGGGCAAGTCCGGGTGCGGCCATGGACCGGGTCGTCGTCGTGGCACTCTTTTCCGAACCGGGATGGGAAACCTGCGACCTGTATCCCGACTGTGATTTCAACGTCTTCCTGGACGCCCAGCTTCAATTCATCGCCACCGATCCCGCCTTTTTCGGGGTCCGCGGCCTGCAGGGCTACCTCTCGGGCTATTGCGGTGAAGAACAGACGCGGCTGTTTGCGCGGCTCGTGCGCCACTATGCCATTGAAGGAAATACCAAGCGAATGCTCAAGGACCCATATGTCCTCAAACACATCGAGAACGCGGACCTGGCTGACGGCATGGAGGGTTGGACGATCACGCCCGCGGTTGCGGGATCGGAACGGCAAAGCATCGCGATCAAGAGCGTGCCCGGGTTGGGCGTATTGGAGGGGAAATATCACGCGCAGGAGGGCGTCGGCAACACGGCGTTGTGGACCTGCCGCAGCACCGACAGGCCCAATGTCATCTCACAACAGATCCGCAACCTCACACCGGGCAGACTCTACTCTTTGCGGTTACTCACCAGTGATTACCAGGAACTCAATGTTGGGAAGTCAACGCCGCGAAAGCACGCGGTCTCCGTAACGATCGAAGATGCGGAATGCGTGGACGAGAAGAGTTTCCAGGCCGTCGTCTGCTGCGCTTATTGGCACCCGTACGGCAAATTCGATGCGAACAATCCCTACTGGATGAATTATCATCAACTCGTCTTTCGCGCGGGCGCCGACACCGCCAAGCTCCGCCTGTCGGATTGGGCTTCGGCGGAGTCCGCTGCCGGGCCAGACAATGAAGAGTTGATCTGGAACTTCATCCAGGTGCAGCCCTACTTCGAATAGGATGAATCAGGAATATCCGCCTGTTCCGATGCCGTCTCATCCCCGAAATGAAGAATGGTCGGGGCGACTGGATTTGAACCAGCGACCCCCAGACCCCCAGTCTGGTGCGCTAAACCGGACTGCGCTACGCCCCGACCGAAAAACGATTCAAACGGCATCGAGCAAGTCGCGCATGGCGCGCAACTCGTCTTGCATCTGGTCCAGGAGATTGAGCACGGCTTGGGGGTTTTCCAGGCGGCCTGTGCCGTGCAGATTCTTGGAGAGGGCCAGCGAGGCGCCCTTGAGCGTGGCGGCCTTGTGGCGGCGCTGGTATTTAATCTCCTGTACGATGGCAATGTCCGCCTTAGTGTAATACCGCCGGCCATTGCGATCCCGTTTGGGATTCAACTGTGTGATCTTCTCTTCCCACTGCCGAAGCACGTGGATCGGAACGCCGGTGATCTTGCTCACCTCGCCAATGCGGTAACGGCGGTCCGCGAGGTCCGTCATAGTACCTGACTCTCCCCGGTTAATGCAAGTTTGGAACGGCGGCGCGCAACGCGATGCGCGAGCGCGCGGGTTCAGGGAGATTGTACACCGCCGCGGCGGGCGGAGTCACGGACACGCGGTTGCGGACCGGGAGGCAAATGTCCGATTAGGAAATCGGACCTGCACCCGAACCCAGCGTGATGGCCGTCTTCCTCTCCGTCGTTCCCGCTGTTTTCCCTCCGCAGGTCCGATTGGCAAACCGAACGCCGCGAGTGTGCGGGCATGATGCGTCCCGCCTCAGGCGTGCGGCGGTTGTGCCGCTTTGCGGGCATTGCCTATAATCGGACGGGAATCAAAAGGCCGCGCGTAACCGCGCATGGATGTGTACAAGGAAGGAGGAAACGAAGATGGCGAATTTCCGGTTGGGGTTTATTGGCGCGGGGTTCATCTCGCGGTTTCAGGCAAAGGCGCTGCAGGGCGTGCGGGGCGTGGACCTCGCGGGGGTCTTCGCGCTGAAGGGCGCGAAGGAGCTGGCGGCGTATTCGAAGTCGCTGGGCGTCGGAGACTGCAAGGTTTACAGGAGCGTGGCGGAGCTGTGCAAGAACGTGGATGCGGTGGCGATTTTCGCGCCGAATTTTGCGCGCCTCGAGATCATGCAGAAGATTGTGGATGCGGTGAAGGCGGGCGCGGCCCTGAAGGGGATCATCTGCGAGAAGCCGCTCGGGCGCACGGTTGCAGAAGCGGAGGCGTTGTGCGCGCTGGCGAAGCAGACGAAGCTGCCCACGGCGTACTTCGAGAACCAACTGCACATGAAGGCGATCCGCGCGCAGTTGGATCAGTTGGCGGCGGTGCAGCGGGCGATGGGCCCGATGAGCCTGTCGCGCAGCGCCGAGGAACATTCGGGGCCGCATGAGGGCTGGTTCTGGGACCCGACGCGGCAGGGCGGCGGCGTGCTGTGCGACATGGCCTGCCACAGCATTGCGTGCGGCTGGTTCGTGCTGACGCCGGTCGGCAAGCCGGCGACGTTCCTCAAACCCGTGTCGGTTTCGGCGGAAGTGGCCCTGCTGAAATGGGGCCTCCCCCGCTGGCGCAATGACTTGAAGAAGCGTATGGGCGTCGACTATGCGAAGACGCCGGCCGAGGACTATGCGACGGGGGTGTTCACGTATCAGAATCCGGAAACGGGCCAACGCGTCAAGGCGCAGTTCACGAATTCATGGATGTACGACAAGCGCGGCATGCGCCTGGCCATGGAAGGGCTCGGGCCGGGCTATGCGTTCGAAGTGAACACGCAGCAGTCGCCGCTCGAGATCTTCATCGGCGACCAGGCGGCCGAGGCCGCGTCGAATGTGGAGTCCGCCCTCGAGAAGTCGACGGCAAGCCGGGGCCTGCTCGTCGTGGAGCCGAACGAGGCGGATCTCTACGGCTATGTGGATGAGATCGAGGATGCGGTCGCGTGCTTCAAGAAGAGGAAAGACGCGTTCCTCAATTTCGCGTACGGGCTGGAAGTTACGAAGCTCTGCCAGGCCGCGTATATGGCGGCGGAGCGCGGCGTGACGCTCGATCTCACGGATCCGAAGATCCAGCAGGAACTCAGAACCTACAAGTCGCTGATAGCGCAGGGCCGCGGCGGAGAGCAACTCTACCGCAAGTAGCCCTCAGCCGATGAGACGCACTTTCCGGAGTGCCGTGCCCGCGGGCGTGGCACTCCGTCGTTATTTCGCCTCGGCCAAGGCGGTTTCGATGGCCTTGACCACGTCAGGCTCATCGGGCTTCGTCTTCGGTTCGAAGCGCCCGACAACCTCGCCGTGGCGGTTCAGCAGGAACTTCGTAAAGTTCCACTGGATTTCGCCGCCGAACTGGCCGTCCTTCTCCTTCGAAGTGAGGAATTGATACAAGGGCGCCTTGTCCTCGCCGAGCACGGAGATCTTCGAGAACATGTCGAAAGTGACCCCGTAGTTCTTCGTGCAGAAGGCCTTGATGTCCTCGTCCGAACCCGGTTCCTGGCTCTTAAAGTTGTTCGCGGGGAAGCCCAGAATCACGAAGCCCTTGTCCTTGTACTTCTCGTAGAGCGCCTCGAGTTTCGCGTACTGGGGCGTATGCCCGCATTTGGATGCGACGTTCACAATCATGACGACTTTCCCCGCATATTTGCCGAGGTCCACTTCCTTGCCGTCAATGTCTTTCATTGTGAAGCCGAGGGCCGTCGCCTTCTTCGCGGCCTGCTCGGGTACCGCCAGGGCCGTGGAACAGACGAATGCGGCGATTGCCGCCAGGATCAGAAAATGGAACAGTCTCATAGCGCGTGCCTCCTTGTTGCGGATGTGGTCAGTGCCCATCACCTCTGCATAACAACGGCAAGCAGCGAAAAAATGCCCGGGGCAACTCCCGCGGGATCACGGCAAAGGCGAAAGGGCGCGCTGTGCGGCGCGCCCCTGAGGATTCTGATGGGGTCAAGTCTAGCGGGCCTATTTCCCCGGGCCGCACGGCCCCACGATCGTGGCTTCATCCACGCCGCCGCATCCGGCAATCGGCCCGAGGCAACGGCCCAGTACGAATACACCCAGGTCCAATGCGTCATCGAGGTCGCCATACGGAGATCCGGCGATATCGACGAACGAGGATAAGGGTCCCTGTTGCACGTCCAGGTTCAGTATCCCGGCCAGACTGAACGTTTCACCCAACGCGAGCCGTTCGGGGAACATCTGGTACAGCCCGTGATGAAGCTCGGGCAGATACGCCAGTGGCGCGTCCTCTTCCCCATAGCAGAGCCATCCGTCCACAAAAGCCCAGAAGTTGACAACCTCCGAAGTCGCTCCCAGGTAGTCCATGACGGGTGTGACGGTCTTCCAGACTTCGCAGTTGTTGACGACAAAGCGGTCCGTGACGGACATGTCGCCCACAGTCGTCGGGCCGCAGCAGATAAGCGCGTACAGCATGCAGGACATCCGATCCATGGGCCATGCGTTTCCCACGGCCATGGGCCAGTAATCATGGAGGGACACGAATTCCTTGTCCGAGCAAACGTCCTGGGAGAAGATTGTAGCGCCGCGGCCGCGCAGTCGGTCCATGGCGTCACAGGTCCACCAGCCGATGGGACATCCGGTAATATTGAGGGCAGCGCCGGATTGAAAGCCCGGGTTGTTGACCAGCGGCCAGAGGTCGCCAAAGAGGTTGTAGGAGAGGTCAGCCTGGCCGAGGTTCACACAGAACTGCAGCCCCTCCAGGTTTTGAATGCCCAGACCCGCAGCGTTCAGCTCCGTCAGCGCGGCAAGTTGAGAGGCCATCATCCTTTCCGCCGGCTGAAGACCGAGGGCCAGGCGGACGGCAGCGTCCAGGTTCGCGTCGGGGAATTCCATTTCCCAATCAAAGACGGCGGTGACGGCCTTGTCAGCGTCCATGGCCACGTCGACCGGATTGTCCGCGCCGGTGACGGAGCCTTCCCATCGCACGAACGTGTAGTTCGCGGCGGCGTTGGCGAGCATTTCGACCTGCTCGTTCAGCAGATAGCGGCCGCCCGGCGGGTCCAGGGTGACATAACCGCCTTGTGGCGGTTGCGCGGCCACGCCGATCACGACGCTGGGCTGCAGGGCCACGAACTGCGCCTGGATGATCATGTCGTCCAACACGGTTACAGCGGCGGGATTCTCGGAGCCGGTCAGGCCTCCCTCCCACCGGTCGAAGCGGTAGCCTTCGGCGGGCACGGCCGCCAGGACGATTTCCGTGCCGGGCAGATAACTGCCTCCGGGCGGCGACATCACGATGCTTCCGGCGTCGCCGGGCACCGGCGAAACCGTCAGAGTGACGAGCGTGGGATCGTATTCGAAACGGGCCAGCACGACCTTGTCGCTGTCCATCGTGACGGTGGCGGGATTGGCCTCGCCGCTGAGCGCGCCTTCCCATCCCACGAAACGATGATTCGCCGCGGGTGTTGCCGTGAGGGTAACCACACTGCCGTTGTCATAGGGCCCCTCGGCCGGATCCGACAAGACACTGCCGCCCTCTTCCGGGGTGCTCAGCACGGAAAGCGTGAACTGATCCGGTTCAAAGGCGAAGTTCGCCGTCACGGTCTTGTTGGCGTCCATGACGACAGAGGCGGGATTGGCGGCGCTGTTGAGCGCCCCGGTCCAGCCGGTGAAGCGGTAATTCGGTGCAGGGACAGCATTCAAGGTGACTGTCGTATCCATCGTGTAGACGCCTCCGGCGGGATAGAGGCCGACTGTGCCGCCGGCGGCCGGATTGGAGTTCAGCGAGAGGTTGAACGAGGGCGGCGCGTAAACGAAATGCGCCGTGACCTCCTTGTCTGCGTCCATCGTCAGCGCGGCGGCGCCGTTGGTTCCCGAGAGGGCGCCGGACCAGTGGTCGAAGCGCCAGCCGGACGCGGGGGTGGCGGCAAGGTTGAGCACTTCGCCTTCCGGATAGACGTGCACGCCTTGATCCGGCACAACGGAGCCAAGCCCTTCGACGCGAACCTCGAGCGCATAGCCGATCCGCACAAAGACCGCCATCACCGCCTTGTCGGCGTTCATCGTGACCGTATCGGGGTTATCCAGGCTTCCCAAATCGCCTTCCCAGCGTTCGAAGTCCCAGCCGGCGGCGGGCGTCGCCAGGAGCGTGATTTGACTGCCTTCGGCGTAGAGGTGCGTTCCGGCCGCAGGCTCGACACTGCCTTGTCCAAGTGCGGCCATCGCGAGCGCATAGCGCTTCTGATAGACGCGCTCCAACTGGAATGTCTGCCCTTTCACGATCGTAACGTTTTCCGGCGCGGGTGCGGCCCAGCCGCCCCTATCTTTGAACGTCACAATGTGCGCGCCGGCCGGAATAGCGCCCATCGGCACGGCACTGTCCTGCCACGCGCCGCCGTCCAATTGCCATTGCGCGCCGGCGTCGACTGCGGCCGCCGGGCGTATCGTCACAATCAGCGTGCCCGTATTCGGTTGCGGCTTCGGACAGGCGCACAGGACTGCCCCCAAGATGGTTGCAAGAACGATCTGAAAGCTTCCCCGGATACGCTGATGCATGACTCCCACTCCTCTCTTTCCATATTCGGACACTCCCCCCTGGCGGCCCGCCCCACCGCCTGCGCGTCATACTACTGCGGCGCCGGACAAAGCGCAAGCACTCAGGCGGCATGCGGAATCCCTGTTGAACGGGCGGTGGATTCAAGATCTAAGTGCACGGCGGGCTCTTTGTCGGTCGAGTAGGAAGACTTCATAGGGAGTTCGGTATCCGAGGGTCTTTCTGGGCCTGTTGTTTAGCTCGTCGACAATGGCATCGAGTTGCTGCT
>CAILVY010000121.1 GCA_903837785.1 Candidatus Hydrogenedentota bacterium | reverse complement strand
CCGCACGGCCATGCAGAAGCGCATTCTTAAACAAGGCCATCCAGTTTGAAACTGCTTTGCCCACTTTCCCTCACTTTTCCCCGTACTGCTAAAAACGATGACTGCGGAGCTTCCCGGCACCACAACGCCTGCTGCGGCGTCATGATTCGCATCGTATTGAGGATATCGCCAGGGAACCCGGACTGTCAATCTCCAAGGGGGGGTGGATTCAAGAAGTTCCTTGACATTCGTCCCGTGGGATGCGACAATTACTGCGTAAAGAGCGATTTTCAAGGTTTTCTTCATCCGGAACGAGAGGTGGGGCAATGGGTTTGCCCATCGGAGATGCCGTCACACAACTGTCCGCGGGACGCACCCTTTCCTTGCAGGGCGCGAAGCGCGACGGGACGGCTGCTGCTGAGCAACCCGCACAATTGGGTTTCAGGCAAAACACCCAGCCCGAGGTCCGCGCCGGCTTTGGCAAAGGCACCCTGTCCCCGGGCGGCGCTGCCCTGCGCGCCCTCGACTACAGCCTGAAGCGTGCCCGAAGCATGGTCCCCACGATGGAGGAGGTTCGGGAACAAGTCGGGGCGCGTCGCGCGGAGTTGGAAGCCGCCCGGAAACCGGCGGCCGAAACAATCGCCGTGCGTTTCAATGAACCGGAAACCGAGCGATCCAACCTGATCCGCGCGACCGTGCGGGACGCGTATCAGACGGAGAATCAGAACGGTTTCCCGCGCGTGGAGCAGATGGCTCGAGGCGCCATGACGCCTCAGCAGATGCTGGATATTCTCGCCTAGGAAGAGGCCGGATCACTTTTCCGCGGCTACCGCGGGAGCAGGTTCGGGAGTCGGCGCCGCGGCCGCCGGCGCGGTTTCCGGGGCCGAAGCGGCAGGCGCAGCGGGTGCTGGCGCAGCTTCCGGCGCTGGCGCCGCCGGTGCAGCCGCAGCAGCCGCCGGGGTCAGGACCGTGGTCACGAGCCCGGTACGCTGCTCAGGGCCATCCGTTCGATACAAGGCTTCTCCCGAAACCTCCTTGGGTCCGTCCGCATTCGCGGGCACGGTCGCGCGGTAAGTAAACGTCGCTGGAAATTTGGGAATGTTGAACCAGGCGAACTCCAGCTTGCCCGGCCGGCCCTTGGGAGGAGAAAGATCGGGACGGTCGGTGCTGACCACGCCGTCAAAGGTCCATCCTTCGGGCAGTTCCTCGACAAAGCCCATGGCGCGAACCGTTTCCGTGCCGCCATTCGCGATCGTCACGGTGACGTCCACGGACGCGCCGGGGGCGTAGGTGCTTCCAGGGACTTCCCGGCTCAGCGAGATCTGGCTGGTATTCTGAATGGCCTTGTCGTTGGCCACGCGCACCGGCATGGCAGGCTTCGCCTTGGGATCCGCCGTTGTGGGCGCCGGAGTCGTCTTCGGGGAAGCAATAGTCGGTTTTGCGGGCGCCTTTCCACTCGTGTTACTGACCACAAGATAGCCCACGCCCAAGAGGGCAAAGACCACCACACCCACGAGGAATCCGGCCGCGGAAGACTTGTTCATACATCCCCTTCCTTCTATTTACTTCCAAATATCCTTAGCACATGAGCGTGTCTCATCGCAAACCATGGACCGTTGACAATGCGCCAACTCTTCTCTGAAACGCGGCGCGCCATGGCGGAGATGACCAGCTCGGTGGATTCCGGAACTATGCCTTCCGGGGGATGAGCGCCTGATATCCTAGATGCATCATGTAGTGGTCGAGCAGAATGATCGCCATGAACGCCTCCGCCACCGGCCACACCCGCGCCACAATCGTGGGATCGCGCCGCGTCACCGCGCTCAGGGCCGCGTTCTCGAGCGAAACCTTGTCGATCGTCTCCTGATCCTTTGCAATCGTCGGCGTAGGCTTCACCGCGAGCCGTGCAACAATCGGCTGGCCCGTCGTGAGCCCGCCCGTGATGCCGCCCGCCTGATTCGACTTGAAACTCACCACGCCGTCTTTCGCGCGCATCCAGTCATTGCACTGCGAGCCCATCATATCCTTCACCGCATAGCCCGCACCCACTTCCACCGCCTTGATCGCGCCGATGCTCAGCATGCGCCCGAGTTCGCCGTCGAGCTTGCGGAATACCGGTTCGCCCATGCCCGCGGGCACGCCCGTCGCCACGACTTCCACGAGGCCGCCGCTCGAATCGCCTTCATCGCGAATCTCCAGGATGCGTTTCTCCATTTCGAAGGCCGCGTCCACGTCCGGGCAGTTCATCGTGAAGTGAATGCCGTGCTCGTCCCGGATTGCCTTGGGATCCACGGGCTTCGTCTCGCGAATCTCCAGCAGGTCACGCTCCAGCTCGGCGATGACCGCCATCTTGTGCAGGAAACGCATGTGCGGGTTGATGCGGCCTTCGCCGAATACCCACTGATAGATCGGGTCGTATTCGCGGCGCACCCTGCGGAACGTATCCACTTTCTGGCGCGCTGTCTCCAGGTCCACATCCTTCGCGCGCACGCCCGCCGCCTCCTTCACGTACGAGAACACCTCGATTCCATGCTGCTTCAGGATCTTCCGCGCCACAGCGCCCGCCGCCACAATCGTCGACGTGTAGCGCCCGCTGAAGAAGCCCGCCCCAATCGAATCGTCCCATTCCCCGTACTTCACATACGAGGCATAGGATGCATGGCCCGGACGCGGCGTCCGGTTCGTCAGTTGATACTGTTCGATATGCTCGAAATGGCGGTCCACATTCGGAATCAGTACAACGAGCGGAGTGCCGTTCGTGTAGTTCGCATTCTTGAAGCCGGGCATCGTGTCGGCTGCGTTCACGCCGCTGTAAATCACCGGGACATCCGCTTCACGCCGTGGCGACGCCAATTCGCTCTGGCCGGGTTTACGCGTCAACAGCGCTTCGTAAATCTCCGCTTCGGTCAGATAGATGCCCGACGGCACCCCCTGCATGAGGACTGTCAGCCCCTCCTGATAACTGCCCCCCGCCACCGAAACCTGAAACATCGATCCCAACGTGCAACCCAGCATGCCTTCCGTCTCCTGATTAGGTTGTTTGCCGTAGAAACCGGGATCTTAGCACGAAAACTGAACCAAACTCGAATCGCGTCCCTCCCCGGGGAACTCAGCAGAGACTATGGACCCGATGGACGAAATGGACGAGAGGAACTCGCCTCAAGTCAGTCCTATTCCCCGCCTGGCTTCGCCGTCCGCCCGTCCATCGGGTCCCTCTCGTCCCCCCTTCCCCTTGACTTTCACTGTACATATGGTATATACACACTATATGAAGTCCGAGCCCAAAGACGCTTTCCGGCTCCCGCCCATCTCGGCGGCGGCCCCCGAACCGCTGTATCAGCAGGTCATCAGCGGGGTCAAACGCGAAGTGAGCGAAGGCCGGCTCGCGCCCGGCGCGCCGTTGCCCTCGTTTCGGGTCTTGGCCGAGCAGTTGCTCGTGAGCGTAATCACGGTGAAGCGCGCCTACGAGGAACTTGAACGCGAGGGGATCATCTACCGGAAACAGGGGCTGGGCACCTTCGTGTCGGAGAACGGCGTGGCCCGGAGCCGCGCGGTCAAGCTGCACGAGACGGAGCAGCTCCTGCTCGCGGCCTTGCGCGAAGGCAAAGAGGCCGGACTCGGCGATGGGGAACTGCTGAACTTGGTAAAGGAATTGCTGCAACGCGGAGAGCACGACTCATGACAGATTCAGCGATGGAAATCAACGGCCTCGTGAAACACTTTCCCACGTTCACGCTCGGACCGCTCAGTCTCACGGTGCCGCGCGGAGCAATCTACGGCTTCATTGGCCCCAACGGCGCAGGGAAGACCACCACGGTCGACCTCATCATGGGCATGGGCCGGGAGGACGGAGGCACTATCCGGGTGCTCGGCCTGGATCATCGCCGGAATGAGGCGGCGATGAAGGCGCAGGTCGGTTACGTCAGTCCTGAACTGAGCTTCAATGCCTGGGGCAGGGTGAAGCGCGTCATCGGCTTTTACCGAGGCTTCTTTCCCGACTGGGACGACGCCTACTGCACCGAATTGCTCACCCGCCTCAAACTGGGCTGGGAAGACCGCATCGCCACGCTCTCCTTCGGCGCGCGCACCAAACTCAGCCTCGTGATCGCGCTCGCGCACCGGCCCAGGCTGCTGCTGCTCGACGAACCCCTCTCCGGGCTCGACGCACTTGCCAAGCACGAGGTCTTCTCCGAACTCCTCTCCGCCGTCCAGGACGAGGAACGCACGGTCTTCATCTCCTCGCACAACCTGGACGACATCGAGCGATTCACGGACCACCTCGGCATGATCCGGAACGGACAGATGCTCCTCGAAGGCCCCACCGCGGACCTCGTCGAACGATTTCGCATGGCCGACTGCGCCCTCAACGGCGCGCCGTTTCCGGCCTTCGGCGGCGCTTATGTGCAGTCCCGCGACGGCGGCCGCATCCGCGTCCTCATCGACACGCAGCGCCGTCCGCTCGATTCCCTCGGCGAGTACGGCATCCGCGTCCTCGCCGAGAGCCCCGTCACCCTCGAAGAACTTTTCGTCGGCGTCATGAAGGAGGATTAATCCATGATGCATTTGCTTCTCGATTTCGTGCGCCGGCGGTGGTGGCATGTGTCGCTGGCGGGGGTGATGGGATTGATTTTCGGTGCGGTGGAGGCTGAGACACGTCCGATAATCACCTTCTTCTTCATCATGCTCCCCATGGGCGGCGTTGGACTGGAAGCGGGTACAGGGCATCAGCGCGCGTTGCTGATGGCGCCGGTTTCGGGGAGAACAGTCGGACGTGCGTTGTGGTGCGAAAGCGTGGTGTTGTATGCCGTGCTGTTCGTGGGGGCGCTCTCCCTCGGCTCGCTGGCGAAACCGCTGTTCAATCCGAGGGCGTCCCTCTCTCCGCCGGTGACTTTGAACACGGTGCTCCTCTTGTCGGCGTGCAGCGCCGTCTACTTCTTCGCACTCCAGCGGCAACCCCTCTGGCGGCACATCAAGGAACAAACGTTCCATCGGGGTTTCCTGGACATTGTCCTCGTCGTGGGGACGGGCGCCTTTCTGCTGTACCTCGTATACGCATTGGCCAAAGCAAAAACCCCGATCAGCCCGTGGCTGACGTGGACGTTGCCCGTGGCGTTGATCGGCCTCTCCTTCCTTCAGGCGGGCAGAGGAATGTTGCTCTTGCCCAACGTGTCCGCGCGCAGGCAACGCCGTGCGGACAAGGCCGGACCCAAGCCGAGCTACAACACATGGGGGTTCTATTGGCCCTGGCTCA
Organism: Candidatus Hydrogenedentota bacterium; assembly: GCA_903837785.1. GTDB lineage: Bacteria > Hydrogenedentota > Hydrogenedentia > Hydrogenedentales > CAILVY01 > CAILVY01. The sequence goes on along the minus strand of CAILVY010000121.1, from coordinate 19,592 downwards.
GCGAATCCCGCATCGGCGGGTATCTCGTGTGCGCGGCATTGGCCGTGGGCGCCGCGACGTGGCTAAGGGAGCATTTTGGCCTCCTTTCCGAAGTGCCTTTGCGCATGATACTTGTGGGCATGACGCCCGCACTCCTGATTCTCGCGCCCATGCGAGTCTATACGTGGCTGGTTTCCCTAAGCGCCTTGAAAATGCTGCCGCACTCCCAACGCTGGCTGACGGCGTACCTCCTGTCCCTGTTGCTTGTGCCCGCCTTCTGCATCGCCGGCATTTCCTGTATCGCGTTGTGGATATTCTCAAGCGCGGCGCCGGTGCTTGCCTTCGTGCTCATACTGCCGGCCATGGCCTGCATGGTCCTGCTGACTTCGGTCCTGTTCCTGCTCTACGGACAAAAGGGAACCGTCTTGGGCATGATGATTGTCTTCTTCCTCTTCATCCTCTGCGGCTCTTCCCTCGCATGGCAACTGAGCCAGGGCTACTTTCTTTCGCCGGTGATGGCAGCCAGTATTATGGCGGGGATCCTCGCTGTTGCACTGCACTTGACGCTCATGCATCACAATGCTGCCTATCATCAGAAAATGCCCAGCCCCAAGTAGGTTTGTCCAAATCCCCGCCGGAAGGGTGGCCGGTTCCGCGCTTGTCCGCCGCGGGTGCGTTTCGCGTTCTCAGATGGGGTCGGGTTCGGCGACCTCGGCGATGACGGCCGCCCACGAACGGCTGACGGGGTATTGCGTGGGATAGCGGAGATAGGCGACGTGCCCGTCCATGTACAGGGCATTGCCGCCGCCGGGAATGTGATTGAAGAACGAGTAGTTCGTGCCCCAGGCGGAGGTGACGCTGGGCCGAGTGGACACGGCATCCTGCAGCACCACGACCTCGCTCTGTGCCCGTGAACCGGCCGCCGGGTTGTTGATGTCCGTGATGAGAAAGCGCTCCACGCCTTCACGCAGCCGATAGAGCGTGACCTCCTGCCGTTCCTCGTGGACGAACGTGAAATCCTCGTCGTAATTGTTGCGCCCCTCGGCCAGGGCGGGCGCATGATACAACTGCATCAAGTCCAACAAGCCGCGCACGAAGGCCCCGGAAACATCCTGCCCGACAACCGGGCTGGCGGCGTTGTCGCCGCCGCCGGAAGCCAGGAGGTAGTCCCGCGGCGTGATCACCCAGCCGGTGTAGATGTACGAAACCGCCTCGATGCCGCAGGGATCGAACGTGTTGTTGGGCCCGTGCATCCATCCCGCGCTCTGCTGCTGCCCGTCCGCATCCGAAGGACAGATCATGACGTTCGGTTCGCTCAGATACTCCGGGAACATGGCCGGGCCGTCAAAGATCACGCAACTGGTGTTCGGCTCGCCGCAATAGCGCGGCGGCACTTCCCACCACGCACTGCGGTGCGCGAGCATGGGGGGGAAGCGCTGTCCCGGCGACTCCCCGACATACATCTTGAGCGAGGTGCCGATCTGCTTGAGGTTGTTCTGGCAACTAGCGCGGCGGGCGGCTTCGCGGGCGCGCGAGAGCGCAGGGAGCAGGATCGCGGCGAGTATCGCAATGATGGCAACGACCACGAGAAGCTCGATCAGCGTGAATCCCTGCCGATGTCTCCGGAACGCAGTCCGCGCGTGGAACCGTTCAGGCGGGGCTGTGCCCCGGGAACGCCGAACATGGACAGGGAAACGAGTCATCGAGCATCACCTGTTTTCGCAGCCCGCGCGGCCGGTGCGCCGCACACTAAAGTCATAGTAGCAGACTTCGTGAATAGGCACAATGCCCCCGTCGTCCGGTCATGGGCACGGATCGCGATCGATCCATACCCCCCGGGCCGCCAGGAGATCGAGGTCCTGGCACGCCAGGACGCCCAGGGGATTGCCGTTGACGGCCAATGAATCCTGCGCACCCAAGCCGCTGTTCAACAAAAGTGGGGCCACTTCGCTGAGGTTGTTGTCTCGGAGATAGAGCCAGCGGATCTGCAGCAGGCCCTGCAAGGGCGCGAGGTCGCTCACCACGTTGCCGTCGAGGAAGAGTTGTTCCAACTCCGTGAGTCCGCCCAGCGCTTCCACACGGTCCACGGCATTGTGACTGAGGTCCAGCACGCGAAGCGCGGCAAGCGGCGCCAGCGGCGTCAGGTCGTCGACATCATTCCCACACAGCCAAAGGGAGTCGAGGGCCAGAAGCGAAGCCAGCGGCGCAAGGTCGGAGACGGCATTATTGCAGAGGTCGAGCGAGACCAGACTGTGAAGACCGGACAGCGGTGCGAGGTCCTCCACGGCGTTGTTCCGCAGCCGGATCGCGGTGAGGGCAGTCAGGCCGGCAATCCCCTCGAGATCGCTGATGCGGTTGTAGTCCAGGCCCAGTTCCGCCAGATTGCTCAGGCTTCCCAGGGGTGCGACCGACGTAAGTTGATTGTGGTCGAGGGCGAGCCGGGTCAGGGCACTGAGGCCGGAAAGCAGCGTGATATCCGCCAGATCGCAGCTGCGCAGATCAAGCTCATTCAGGTTCACACAATACTGAATGCCCTGAAGGTCCGAGATGTAGCGTGAGTGGAGGTCAAGCGAGGTGATTTCCGCGAGGTCGGCGGGCGCCAGATCGCCCGAGGGTATGCCGGTCGTCTCGCGGATGGCCTGCTCCAGGTTGGCGTCGGTGAAATCCACGATCTCGCCTTCGCCTTCTCCCTCGCCGGCGCAGGCGTCGTACAGCATCGTCACGCCACGGGTTTCGAGGCGCGCCGCGTCCCGGCATCCCCGAGCATCCAGGGGAACGCCGTCGAGATTGATCACGTCCCCGGCAGCGAGGCCCGGATTCGAGACGAGGTAGCGGATGTCCGTCAGCGGGTTGTTTGCCAGGCTCAGCCAGGACAGTTGAGTCATCGCGCGGAACATCAGGGAATCATCCACGCCGGTGTTGTCCAGGAAGAAGAAGCGGAGATTCACCAACTGCCACAAGGCCGAGACGCCGTGCACCGGGTTGTCGCTCAGCACCAGTGTGTGCAGTTGGGACATGACGGCGAGCGGTGCGGCAAATTCCACCCGATTTGACGCCAGGCCAAGGGTGGTGAGCCGGGTGAGGTATACGAGCGGCGCAACGCCGCTGATGCGATTGCGCGAGAGGTCGAGCCACTCGAGTTGGGTCATGCAGGAACAGGGGCTTACATTCACGATGCGGTTGCCCGACAAATCGAGATGCGTCAGGTTCAGCAGCCCCGCCAACGGCTCGATGTTCGAAATGTGATTGCCGGACAACGACAGGGACGCCATGTTGCCCAGGCCCGCCAGCGGCCGCAGGTCGCTGATGTAGTTGTCCTCCAGCGCAAGCTCAACCAGATTCGTGCAGGATTCGAGCCCTTCCAGATTGGCGAGGCGGCGTGAAGGCGCATGCAGGACCGTCAGCCGTACGACATCATCGCGCAGCAGCTCGCCGTCCGGCTTGCCGACCGCCTCGCGCACCGCCGCCTCGAGATTCGGGTCGGGAAACACGGCCACGTCCGGGTCCACCGGGCCACTGCAGGCGCTGTAGCCAATGCTGACCCCGCGCCGTGCAAGCGCTTGCGCCTGTGCGCAGCCCGTCTCGCTCAACGGATTCCACTGAACATTGATGGAATCCCCGTGGCCTAGGCTCGCGTTCGCCACCAGCGGACCCAGATCCGTGATTAAGTTGTCCGGGAGAATCAGCCACACGAGGTCGGTCAGGCCCTGCAACGGCCGCAGGTCGCTCACGAAGTTCTCCCCCAAAAACAACCACCACAACCGGGGCAGGTGTTCCAGCGGGCTGATATCGCTGATCAGATTGTCCTGCGCCGCCACGACAATCAGCCCGCTCAATCCGGTGATCGGCGACAGGTCTTCAATCCGGTTTCCATCCATGCCCAGGCGACTGAGCGCCGCAAGACCGGTCAACGGAACGAGGTCACTTACGGCATTGTTCATGAAGCTCAGCATTTCCAGATGCACGAGACCGGAGACAGCGCTGAGGTCCGACACCTGATTGTCGTCCAATTCCAGATTCACAAGTTCGCTGAAGTGCGCCACGGGGGAGATGTCAGCGACGGCGTTTCCCGCGAGTTGGAGCGTGACGAGGGAAGTCAATCCCGCGATGCCGCTCAAGTCGCTCAGTACGTTTCTGCGCAGATTCAGTGCACGCAGATGCACGAGGCCCGAGAGTGGCTGGAGGTCACGAAGCCGGTTCTCGTCGAGCCGCAAGTCCTCAAGATTCCGGCAATACTGAAGCCCTTCCAGATCCGTGATTCCCCACCCGGCCGCCACCAGCGTCTTCAGCGTCAGCAGTTCCGGCGCGTAGATGGGCCCGTACGGCTTGAGCAACGTGTTGCGCACCGCCTGCTCCAATCCCGGATCCCGAAATGCCACCTCGCCTTCGCCTTCGCCCTCGCCTTCGCCCTCGCCGCCACATGGCGCATACCCGACATAGACGCCGCGGGTTGACAGCGTCGCCGCATCCGCGCAGCCCTGTGCACTCAATGGATTGTCGTACAGCACCACGACGCCGGATTGTGCCAGGCCGGGGGTCTCCAGGAGCGGCGCAATATACGAAACCTCGTTGTCCACGAGCACGAGCCATTGGAGGAACGCCAGGTTGCCGAGCGGCGCCAGTTCAGACACTTGATTGCCGGACAGATCGAGCCGGGTCAGGCCGGCCAGGAAGGCCACCGGAGCGATATCCGTCAACGCATTTCGGTCCAGATACAGTTCGCGGAGCGCCGGCGTGTGCTCGAGAGGGGAGAGATCCTGCACCTGATTCCCGGACAACCAAAGGCTGTACATGGCGCTCAACCCTTCCAGAGGCGCCAGGTCACTGATTTCGTTGCCGCTCAAGTCCAGTTCCAGAAGATGACGGGCGTATTGGAGTCCCTCGAGGTTGGAGATGCCCTTGTCGCGCGCGGTCAGTACGATGAGTTGAAGCAGGTCGCTGCGCAGGATCTCGCCCGCGGGAAGATGCAGCGCGGCACGGACGGCCGCCTCCAGTTGGGCGTCCGGAAAATACACGGGGACATCTTGCGCTTCGCCTTCGCCTTCGCCTTCACCCTCGCCTTCCGCCGCACACGGGTCATATGACACGGTCACGCCCCGGCGCTCCAGGGCGGCCACGTCACGGCAGGCCGGCCCGCCCAGCGGATTCCCGCGCAAGTCGATGCTGTCGCCGTCCCGCAGGCCGGTGTTATCCAGCAGCGGATGAATGCTGATTAGGAGATTCTCACGCAATCCAAGATGCGTCAGCTCGGTCAAAGGCGTCAGCGATGTCGTACTCGACAGCTGATTACCGCCTGCATCGAGCGTACTCAGATGCGTGAGTCCGGCAATGGGCGACAGTGCGCCGACAAGATTCTCCTCAATATTCAGCGTCCGGAGACTGCTCAGGCCGGAAAGGCCGCTCAATTCGGAGATCGAGTTCTTCCGGAGTGACAGATTCCTGAGGGCACGGTTGTGCAGTGCGGGAAGGCTCGAGACCTGTGCTTCATCCGCGCGAAGAGTATCGAGCACAGGAAGAGCGTTGACGTGGCTGAGATCGCTGACCTCGGTGCGGCTGATGTCCAGGTCGCGAAGACCCGGCAACGTCCCCAGCGTGCCCAACGATGCGAAGGGGTTCGACGAGAGGTCGAGGGTCTCCAGTGCGCCGAGACTCGCCAGAGGAGTGGCGTCGGCCACCAGATTGCCCGACAAGTCGAGCGAGCGAAGTCCGGTCAACCCGCTCAATGCCGAAAGGTTCGAAAGGTCATCATCGGAAAGGTCCAGGTCGACCAGCCCCTCCAGGCCAGAAAGGCCGGCCGGATTGACGTTCGGATTGCCGGACAGCCGCACATGGATGAGCGTGGTCAGGACCGCCAAAGCGGAGACGTCCGCCGCCCCGGTGCCCGACAAATCAATCGAGACGATGCTTTCGAGCGACCCCAGCGTCGACAGGTCGACGGGATTGCCGGACAGGTTGAGCTCGGCAAGGTTCGTGCAAAACGCGAGTCCATCCAGACGGACGATGCCGTGCGATGATGCGTCGAGCGACGTCAGCGAGAGCACATCGCCCAAGGTGAATTCCCCCGTGGGCTTGCCCAAGGTCTCCCGGACCGCCGCTTCGAGGTTCGGATCCGAAAACGCGTAACTGCGCACTTCGGTCGCGCAGAAGCCGTCCTCGGACGATGGATTCGCGCCGGGGCAATCGCGATATGCACCCACATTGAACAGTTGCACGAGCCGAAGCAGTTCCGACAACCCTATGGCCCAGTCCTGCGGGGAATAATCGGAATCGTGCGCCGGGCAACTTTGCGCCCCGGGCGCCGGCGCATAGCCGTCCTCCGTGCCGGACGCGCAATGAAACCCGCCGGAATTAAAGAACTGAATCACGCGCAGAAGCTCATTGAGAGAGATGCTGTAATCGCGGTTGAGGTCGGCGGAGTGCGGCCGGGCAGAAGCGTGCGCAACGCCAAACAGCGTCAGAATGAGGGCCCAAGTTACAACGCGGTAAAGACGCATCAATCTTCTCCGGAATCCAGAACGGACGTCCATTCCCTTGTCAACGAGCACCTGCGCGTGCGCACAATGGAGAATAACACACGCCCGCCGGCACGGCCAAAGGAGAACGCGCTCCATCACGCTTGCCGGACGCCCTGCAGACTGATTTGGACACTCGCCACATGGCCGGATTGCGCTCATTGGGGCTCGGGCGTGACGCTCAGCCTGCGCTCCAAATCACTGGGTATGGGGGAGATGGAGAGGGTGCCGGAGGGGGAAGACTCCTGCAATTCCTTGCCGGCGCCGGTCACGCTGATCCTGGCGCCTTTGGGATACCACGCGGCAGGCAGGTGGAAAAGGCTCGGCGCGGCAATCCTGGAGTCTTCCTTCCACACACATTCAAAACACGCGTTGGCCGCGTCGGCAGAATAGCGGAGAAGCCGTCCCGCAACGGCCAGGGGGCGAGGCCGGGATATCGACGAGAAATACGCCCAATCCCCGATTTTCGGGGTGGCTTCCCAGTGTGTTTCGCTCGCGAGGACGCGTTCGAGTTGGCGAACGTACATTCGGGCCACCGGAATTGCCTCTTTGGATCCGTAGAACGCCCCCCATTCGCCGATGATCATCGGCAAACCCAGTTCCTCCGCATGCTCGCGATGGCGCTGCAGGATGAGTTCAAGCCGCGCCTCGTTCGTGGCGGTCATCGACGCGGTATCGAGCACAATGTCGTACGCATGCGGGGCCATGGCCTGCTGCGAATAGGGTTTCCCCTCCGCATCCAATATCGGGGGGAGGGCGCTGCGCACGCCGATGTTCGCCAATTCCGTCGGCTCGAAGAACAGAATGTGATTCCGGTCCACCTCGCGAATGGCCGCGGCCACCCGGCGATACATGGGCGCAAGCTTCTCCCGCTCGAACGTATTGACGCCGCTCTGCGCCGCATCCACCAGCCCTTGATAGGCAGGAAGTTTGTCGAGCTTGGAGGTGAGCTTCGCCATGCCGTCATTGCTGTTGAACAGGGCGATCGGGTCAAAGCCGGCATCATCCCCCATAATTTGGGCGAGCTGCGGCAGGATTTCGGGCACAAGAGAAAGGAACTCGGAGCCGAGCGACGGCTCATTGATCAGATCGTAGCCAATAACGGCCGGCTCATTCGCGTAGCGCTGCGCAAGATGTTTCCACGCCGCGGCAAAGTGGTCCTGAATGCCCACGCCGTCCGCCAGCGGCTTGTTCGCCCAGAAGTTGTCAAACGATGTCTGAACCATCGGGCTCATGTAATACGCCGCGCTCCAGACATCCCCCGTGCTTTCGTGCGGCATCCCGTCGTCCAGCGTCGCCCAGGCCGGCGCGCCGTCTCCGCCCGGTATCTTCTCGCCCCACAGATCCTGATGCATGTCCAGAACTACGTGCAGCCCATGGGCCTTGGCCCAGGCCACGCGCTCGTCCAACTGCTTCAGGTACCCCTCGTCAAAACGTCCCGGCTCCGGTTCAACCGCCGCCCAGACCGTATAGAGCCGCAGGCAGTTGAAGCCCCAGTGCTGGAAACGGGCAAAATCCTCCTCCTTGGCCCACGGAAGATACGGCGCGTGCTTCCTGCCCAGATTCACCCCGTGGAGCAGCAGTTCGCGGCCCAGCGCATCCAGGAAGCGGCCACCCTTCGCCTGGACATAGGCGCCGGCATCGGCGGGAACCGCGGAGAACACCCCCATCATGGCCATCGTAAGCATCATGAACGCCCTCGCAACCTAGTCGAATGTCTCCAGGAAGCCGGAGACGCTCTCCGGCGCCCCCGAAGTATCTTTGAAGCGTCGCCCAGGGTTCAAACCGCTGATTCGGCCGCGCAGCGCAGCCCGGCCCCTTCGCAGAAAACGCTCCTTCCGCCCCGTCGGTTCCTTCATACAAAACTTGCACAAGCGTGGTAGACTCGTTATGCTTACGACTTGAGCATTGAGGTTGTCAAAGGAGCCACGATTCTGCCATGGAGAAATCAGGAGATCGCACGCCCACACTGCGCGATGTCGCACGGCTGGCCGGAGTATCCGTAAACACCGTCAGCGTTATCCTGAATGAGCGGAGCCGCGCGGAACACTATGCCGACGAGACGAAGGAGAAAGTGCGGGAGGCCGCGCTTACCCTCGGATACTCGCCCAATCCTCTGGCCCAGGTGCTGAAGAGAAAACGGAGCAAGCTGATTGGCGTGATTGTGTTCACGCGGGAAAGCAGCTTCTACACTGCCATCCTGCAGGCCGCGGACGCCGCCATTCTCGACACCGGCTTTGAAACCGTGACCGCAGACATGGCCCGCCGCTTTGACCGCTTGTCACAATGCATCAATCTCGTGATGGCCTGGCGGGTGGAAGGGATTCTCGCCATTCTCGGAGGCCATCCCTTGGCCTATGATCTGCTCGAGCGGCTGCACGCCCAGGGCACGCCCGTGGTCGCCGTGGGACCCTTCCGGGGAGACGCGCCGTTCCCGATGCTGAACATGGACAACTTCTCGGCGGGCCAGGCCCTGGGACGGCACCTCCTGGGCCTGGGGCACCGGCGCTTTGCCGTCCTGTCGGGCAGCAGGGAACACGATTGCTCGTTGAACCGGGTGGCCGGCCTCCGCAGTGCCCTTGCGGAAGCGGGGCTGGAACTGCCCGAGGACCGCATTGTCTGGGCGGAAAACTGCCGCTTCGAGGTGGCCACCGGTTATCGGAACGCCAACCGTGTCCTCGAATTGACGCCGCAGCCCACCGCCGTGGTCTGCATCAACGACGAACTCGCCGTGGGCGCCATGTCCCGCTTTCGGGAACAGCGGCTGCGCATCCCCGAGGACCTCTCCGTCACCGGTTTCGACGACGGATTCCTGGGGGATTCCTCCGTCGAGGAGAACCGGCTGGGACTGCATACCGCGCCCCGCTTGACCACGATGCGCATTCCGCTGTTGCGCATGGGGCATGCCGCCGCCGAGCGGCTGCTCACGCTGATTCACCGGGAGGATGGCAGCGAGGAGAACCGGCAGATCAGTTTTCCGACCGAGTTGATCCTGCGCGAAAGCACCGGCCCGGCTCCGGAGTAACCACTGCTCCTGAGCTCTGCCACGAGGGGAGGCTCTTGCGCCTCAGCGGGGGACTTCTGTCGTGCTTTGGCCCCTTCTGCCGGGGCAGCCTCTCCGTTCTCTCGTAGCGAGATGGATTTTCTTCCGCATTCGGGCTACTATGGAGCCGTTGTGCAAGCAGTATGCCCAGGATGGAGGACGCACGAATGAGAGTAGGTTCCACGAAAAGACTCTGGATAGCCACGATGATGATAATCGCGGCGGCGGGATGCATCCCGTCAGGGCCCTCGGACACGGCGCAGCCCGCGGCCAGCCAACCGAGTCCCGCGGTGGGACAGCAGGTGGCCCGGCAGTTGCCCGCCGCGGACGCAGGGAAGTCCTCCATGACGGTGACGACGAACAGCCTCAACAGCGCCAGCGATGCGCAGGCAATGGGTATCAACGTGGGGGTGCAGTTGACGCCCCTGGAAGGCAAGCCCGGGTTCCGGATCGTGGGCAGCCACGGCCTCACCGGCACCCTCTTGCCCGTGAATCCCGAAGCCACGGAATGGGAATTGAAAGGCGAATTCGCCTTTGACTCCCCCGGCTACGAGGTCGGCATTCCCTCGTCCACGCAGATTCTCACCGCTTCCATCTCCCAGAATGGCGTGAATTTGCAGGCACAAGGCAGCCAGTATCTCGTCACGATTCCCGTCAAGGCGCCCAAGACGGCCCCGGCCGCCAAACAGGTCACGAAAGTGCCCGTGACCGCCAAGGTCCAGGCATCCAAGGACGCTCAATTCACTGTGATCATCTCGCAGGGGTGACTGTGAGCAATCCCGTCCCCAAAGCCCCATTGAACCTGCGCGACCTGTGCGGGAAGTACGGGATCAAATTCAAGAAGGCCCTCGGTCAGAACCTTCTGCTCGACGACAACATCAACCGCATCATGACGGAAGCTGCGGAACTCAGCGCTGAAGATGACGTCTTCGAAGTCGGCGCGGGGCTCGGCGCCTTGACCCGGCACCTGGCCGCGGCCGCCCGCCGCGTGCTCGCGGTGGAAATCGACTCCTCCTTCATGCCCTGCCTGGAGGAACAGTTCGGCGGCATGGACCATGTGCGCCTCTTCCGGGGGGATATTCTCAACCACGGCCTCAGGGACCTGGCCGAGGAATTCCTGCCGGGCGGCGCGTCCTACAAGTTGGTGTCCAACGTCCCCTATTACATCACCACGCCGCTCCTCTTCCATATCCTCGAGGCGCCGCTGCGCCTCAAATGCATGGTTGTCATGGTCCAGCAGGAAGTGGGCGCACGCCTGACCGCCCCGATGAACACGGCCGACTACGGGGTGCTTCCCGTCATCGCACAGGCGCGCACGGAGGTGGACGTGGTCCACTACGTCCCCGCCTCCTGCTTCGTGCCCCGGCCCTTGGTCGACAGCTGCATCGTTCGCTTCCGTTGGCGCGAAACGCAACCCGAAGCCGGGACCTTCCTGCTCAAAGTGGTGCGGGCGGCCTTTGCCCATCGCCGGAAAACCCTGCATAATTCGCTCGTGAAGTCGGGCAGTTTCGGCGCGCCCAAACAGGCTGTCATCGATGGCCTGGCGGCCGCGCAGATCGACCCGGCCCGCCGTCCGCAGACCCTCTCCATCCAGGAATTTGACCGCTTGGCCCTTGAAATCAAACAACGGCTGTGATCGCTCCCCAGGAGATGTAGCTCATGCCACCGGACCAAAGCAGCTCCCCCGGATACTATGAGCAGATTATCGAAAGCCTGAGCAGTGGCGTCGTGGCCGCAGACCCCCGGGGCATCATCCTTCTCGCCAACCCCGCCGCCCGGAGGCACCTGGGCATGGACGTCGAACGGCTCCCCGAAGGGGCCGATATCCGTGCCGTACCGGGGCTGGAGGCCATTGCCGAACTCTTCGAAGAATTACAGCGCACCGGTGCCCCCGCCTCCCGGCGCGAGCTGGAGGTGAACGGCCCCGCCGGAATCAAGACCCTCGGCGTGGCGGCATCCCCGCTGCGGGGCACGGAATCTTTCCGGGGCGCGATCTTCCTCTTCACGGACCTCACTGAAGTGCGCCGCTTGGAGCGCGCGGCCGAAGTCAACCGCCAACTCGCTCAGATAGGCGAACTGACCGCGGGCATTGTCCACGAACTGCGCAATCCCGTGAGCGTGGTCAGCGGCATGGCGGAACTGCTCATCCGCCAATTGGCCGGGCAATCCACCCTCGAAAAACGCGCGCACGCCATCTTCGAGGAGGCCGCCCATCTCGAACAGCTCATCGCGCAGTTCCTGAGTTTCTCCAAGCCCTTTGAAATTAAACGCAGCCGATGTTCCGCCGACGAATTGCTCGGACGGGTCCAAACCCTGTGTGCCCAGGCCGCCCTCGCGAAACGAATCTCCGTCGCGGCCCGGGGCGCCGAGAGTGTCCCCGCCCTCAATGCCGACCCCGCGAAACTCGCTCAGGCGCTGGCCAACCTTCTCCGGAATGCCATCGAAGTCTCGCCGCCGGACAGCCAGGTCCTCCTGTCGGTCTGCTGCCATGCCGATGACGTCGTTTTTCGGGTCGAAGATGACGGCCCCGGAATTCGGCTCGCCCCCGGAGAAGACCCGTTTCGCCCCTTCTTCTCCAAAAAGGAGGGAGGCACAGGCCTCGGGCTCGCCATCGTCCAACGGATTGTCTCGGCGCACCGGGGCGCCGTCACCTTTGGTAACCTCGAACCGCAGGGTGCTTTCTTCGAGATACACCTCCCCAATACCCCCTAACCCCCTCCAAGTCAAAGAACGCCTTCCCTGCGTAGCCGCTTTCTTCCATATTCTCTTGTCTCTCAATGGAGTTATTGGCCTTATTCATACAATATTTGCGACTATTGCGGTATAATCGGGAAAGATTTCATTGACTTACGCTGATTCTTTGAGTATATTACGTTTGTTGTAGTGCTTGCCGGGTAAAGGGAGTGAGGCGCGCCGCGTTCGACTGACCAAGGGAGGTAATGACAGATGTTCACACATTTCAGGCTTGCCACGAAGATCGCCTTGGGTTTCTCTCTGCTTCTTTTCATCACCTGCGCACTGGGAGGGAGCGCCATCTACATCATGCACGGGGTGACCCTTGAAACCCGCATCCTCGCCGACGAGTACGTCCCGGAAGTGACACTGGTGAGCGAAATGGAGCGAAACGTTCTGCTGGCCATGTACGAGATGCGCGCGTACGGCATTACGCAGGAAGACCAGTATTACGCGGCCGGCTCGAAACATTTGGAAAGCCTGGACAGCGGATTGAAACGGGGCGACACGTTGTCGTTGCAGGCCGCACACCTGACGGGACTCAAGGGCCAGGTCGGAAAAATGAATACCGCGCTGGCCGAGTACCGCGGCCAGCTGGATCGCACCGCAGCGCTGTTCGCGCAGGCCGGCGAGCTGAAGGGGAAGCTGGACGCCTCCGCGAAAGCGTACATGGAGAACTGCCTCGAATATCGCTCCCTGATGGCGGAGCTCATGACGAAGGATATCGATGATGGCCTGAAGCCGGACCTGCTTAAGGAACGTGTTCACAAGCTTGAAGTCATCAACGAGATCATCCGTTCTGGAGACGCCATGCAGGCGGGACTGCTGCGCGCACAGGTGACGCGTTCGCCCGAAGTGATTGAGGAGTTCCTGAAGTCCTTTGACACGGTCGCCGCACAAATCGACAGTCTCCTCGCCGTGACGCGGCGGGAAGTGAACCGCCAGCAGCTCGGGGTCACGGCGGAGGCGGCCAAGGCCTACAAGGAATCCATGCTCGCCCTCAGAGACACCTGGACCGCGCTGAATGAATTGGGCAAGACGCGGACGGCAACCGCCGAGAAGGTGCGCGCGGCCGCGGAGGAGACGGCGACCGGCGGCATGCAGGAAACAACGCGGATTTCCGAGGCCACCGTGGACAAGCTGAGCATGGCTTCGACGGCGATGGCCGTGGGCTTGCTGATGGCCGCCGTCCTGGGAATGACGCTCGCGGTCGTCATCATCCTCAGCATCACCCGCCCCATCAATGCAATCATCGGAAACCTGCGCAGCGGCGCCGGCCAGGTGGACTCCGCGGCCGGCCAGGTGGCCGATTCCAGCCAGCAAATGGCTTCGGGCGCGAGCCAGCAGGCTTCCTCCGTGGAGGAGACCTCGGCGGCGCTCGAAGAGATGAACTCGATGACCCGCCATAGCGCCGAGAGCGCGCTTCAGGCCAGCAGCATGGCCGCCACGGCGCGGGTCTCGGCGGAGAAGGGGAGCGAGGCGATGCATCGCATGGCCGACGTGATCAGCGGCATCAAGAAGTCCGCCGACGAGACCGCCAAAATCATCAAGACGATTGACGAAATCGCCTTCCAAACCAACCTGCTCGCGCTGAACGCCGCGGTCGAGGCCGCGCGCGCCGGCGAGGCGGGCAAAGGCTTCGCTGTCGTCGCCGAGGAGGTCCGCAATCTCGCCCGGCGCAGCGCCGAGGCCGCCAAGAACACTTCCTCTATGATCGAGGAATCGCAGCGAAACGCGGAGCGGGGCGTGGACGCCTCCGCCCTCGTCGCGTCGACCCTGGGCGAAATCGTGGACGTCGTCGGGAAAGTCGAACATATCGTGCAGGACCTGGCCGCCGCCAGCACGCAGCAAGCCGAGGGCATCGCCCAGGTGACGACCGCCATGACGCAAATCGACAACGTGACCCAGTCCAATGCCGCCAGTTCCGAAGAGGCGGCCTCCGCCAGCGAGGAATTGTCGGCCCAGGCAAAGGAACTGGCCGATGTGGTGCGCACGCTGACCCGCATGGTCAATGGCAACAAGGGCGCGGCAAACGGACACACTCCGGTCCAGCAGGCCCCCGCGCAAAAGGCGCTGCCCCGTGTGGAACGTCGGATGCCCAAGGCCCTGCCGGCCACGCGAAAGAACGGCGGGAAACTCGTCTCTCCGGAACACGTCCTTGCGCTGGATGAGCCCGAAAGCGACATCTTCTAGAACCCCGGCACATGGATTGAAGAGGGCATCCGGGTGCTCCCGGGCGCCCTTCCTGCCTCCATTGCCCCAATGCTATACTGTGCGCATTGCTGCAATGAATCGCGAGGGAGGAGGCAAAGAATGGATGCGATAGAAGCCTTGAAGACCCGGCGCTCGGTCCGCGCCTTTCAACCCAAACCCGTGCCGAAGGAACTCCTTGAAGCACTCGTGGATTGCGGACGCCTGGCCGCGTCCGCGCGCAACGCGCAAGTCTGGGAGTTCATCGTCGTCACCGGGGAAGAGGGCCGGCGCCGGATTGCCGGCGCCACAAACCACGGCAAGTTCATTGCGGAGGCCGGCGCCTGCATCGCCGTGTTCTGCAAGACGTCCGATTACTGCGTCGAGGATGGGTGCGCGGCGACGCAGAACATCCTTGTCGCCGCGCGCGCGCTCGGCCTCGGTTCCTGCTGGGTCGCCGGCGACCGCAAACCCTACGCGGACATGATCCGGCAGATCCTCGGCGCCCCGGAAGAGTGCCGCCTGATCAGCCTCATCGCCATCGGCTATGCGGCGCAGAGCCCCAGCCCCGCCAAACGCCCGCTCGCGGACGTCCTGCATTGGGAACGATTCTAGACGATTTCCCTGCCGCGGAATTGTGTCAACATCCGGGCCTCAGGCGCGTCAACAGTCCAGGGAGGTCGCACACGGATGCACCAACGCGAGGAAGAGGGAACCGATGAATAAGGGATTGTTGACCGCGCTCTTGACGCTGCTGATCTTCTCCGGCTTGACCGCAATCTTCATTGCGCCTCAGTGGATAAAGACGCATCAGCCCCAAGCCAGGCCTCCAAAGCCGGCCCGCCCGGTCCCGCCGCCAAAGCCGCTGGACCGGCCGCCGGCGCCTCCTCCGGCCCCGATACCCCAGGAGGAATCGCTCCCGCCGGACCTGCTGCTCGATGATCCCTCGCTTCAGAACATCGTCCGGGAGATTCAAGCCAAGCTCGATCTCGTGCACAGTTGCCGCTGGCGGGTGGAAGGCAGCGAAGAAATGGAGCGGAAGGGAAAACACTTCCGGCTCGCCTTCACGCAGGAGGCGCAGTTCCGGCGCCCGGATTGCTTTGCCGGGAGGATGACCCAATTGGAGCACGTGTTCCCGGGCCTCGCCGGCAGCGTCACGGAGGATCACTCCGACGGGCAAGTGCGCTGGCAATACACCCGGAACGCGCCCGGTTCGGGCGAAATGATGGTCAACATGATGCGAAACCGAAGCGAGGAGGAGAAGGCCAGGCTGATCCGGCGGCACGAAACGCCCACCGCCTGGAAGAGCGACTTGCATCGGCTGCGCGAGGCCGGTGTCCGGGAATCGGATCTGGTGCATCCTGAGAACACGCTGTTTCGGCCATTCCATCTCTGCGACCCCGCCACGATCACGCTCGAATCCGAGACCGCCGAAGAATGGGTCCTCTCCGCCTGTCCCGTCGCCCGTCTCAGCGAAATGTACGACCGGGTCACCCTCCGCATCGGAAAAGAGGACGGGATTCTCCGCGAGCGGCAGTGCCGGGGGCTGGGCGGCACGGGGGAGAATGTCCAACGCTTCTCCGACGTCGTTCTGAACCCCGAGTTACCGGACGACCTCGGCCAATTCCTCCCGCCGGACGGCGTGGAAGTGCGGGATAACACCGACGACGAACTCCGGCGCCTGACGGCCACACCGGAAAAACCGGGCAGGAACGGGGGACCATCCCGCATCAAATGAGGCGTGTTCATCAGAATGCTGCCGGGCACCGTCTCCACCCGGGAAAACGGAAAGGGTGTGGGAGAAACAAAGCAGGGGACCGGCCCTCGGAAGAGCGTGGGGGAGAGGACGCTCAGTTCTCCTGATTCAGGTCCCGGGCGACAATCCTGCGGTCGGACAACATGGACGCCTGAAAGAGGTTCTTCATCGCCTCGCCCAGGATGTGTTCCGCGCCCAGGGCCGCCCCGTTGCAGCAGGAAACCACGCCGAAACTCAGTTTGGCGCGGGTCGGAAACCCTGGGTCATGGAAGGTCGTCGAGGTGATCTCGTCCTGGATCTTGTTCACATAGGAAACCGCGTCCTTGAGCGAGGCATGCGGGAGCACCGCGGCGAACAACGCCCCGTCCAAACGCGCCAGGATGTCATAGTATCGGGAGGTATTCCGGATCGAGAGCGCAATCTCTGCCAGGAGATCGTCCATGGAGGCCGCCCCGAGATCCGCATCCTCCGGCAGCACTTCGTCCACATCCACGATGATGCAGGCGACCGGATAACGATAGCGGTGGGATTTCTCGATCTCCTCCTGCAGGCGTTCCTGAAGGAAGCGCCGATTGCGGAGGCCCGTAAGCTGATCCGTGTACACGGGGTCGTTCAGATAGTCCGCCTGGCCGCCCACGTACTCCATCATGTGCCGGGTGCGCATGGCGCAATCGACCCGGAGCATCACGATGGGAAGATTGTACGGCTTGGAAATGAAATCGACCGCGCCGGCCTTGTAGCCCCTCGAAATGTCCTCGGGAGAGCCCTTGGCCGTCACGAAAATCACCGGAATATCGGAGGTCTTGGGATTGGCCTTGAGTCGCTTGCAGACCTCATATCCATCCAAATCCGGAAGCACTATATCGAGCAGCACCAGGTCGATGTCGCCCCGGTCGCACCGGTCCAACGCCGCCTGGCCCGTACTGACTCCATCTGCGTCGTAATTGTACAGCTTGAGACCCTCACACAGGACCATGGTCTCATCCGCACAATCGTCCACTACCAAAACTCTAAAACGCTGCACTTCCCACCCCCGCGTGTGAGTTGGAACGATTGCCTCAGTCATGCCTTCCTGCTTAAGTTTACCCTATCCTGCCTCATTTCGCAAATGGAAACCGCCCTCGTCACTCCGGCTAACTCGCCCCGTACAAGGGCCTTCGCCCGCCCGGGACGCCGAACCGGCGCCCGCAGCAGCAGCGGCGGATAGGGCGGTTCCTGCACTACGGCACTTGGCCCCCTGTGTATGCACCGATCGTCCGGTCCCGGGTCGGCCCTCAGATCGAAAACCCGGGCTCATGGTCCCGGACAGAACCCGTCCTCGCCGCCGGCGCACGCATGATAGCCCCCGGAATTGAACAACTGAACGGCGCGCAACACCTCCGAAAGGCTGATGCTCCAGTCCTGCGCGTTGTAGTCGCTGTCGTGCGGCGCGCAGTCCTGGGCGCCGGCATCGGGGGCAAAGCCGTCCTCCGTAAGCGCCTGGCAGTGATAGCCGCTGGAATTGAAGAACTGGATGACCCGCAGCAACTCAGAGAGGTTGATGACATAATCCCCGTTTCGGTCCGCCGTATGAATTCGCGCTTCGCCCTCGCCCTCGCCTTCGGCGCCCTCCGGGACCAGTTCCACGTCCGTCCGGGTCAGGCCGGTCACGACAATGCCGCTCACCGTCTGACTGAGATAGCCCGGCGCCGTGAACGTGAGGGCATAAACGCCCGCCAGAAGCATGCGATGATAATCACCCACGTCGGGATCCGTGTACACGGGGTGGCTGATGCCCGCGACCTCGACCCGGGCGTACACGGGCGCACCCGAAACGGCGTCCGTAACCACGCCGCGGATGCCGATGTTCGCATATTCAATATACGAAAGCAGGGACTCCTTGTTGTTCGCCCAGAAAGTCGGGAGCGTGGACTCCGCGGGACGCTTGCTGCTGGACAACTCGATCGTCACATCGTTGTCGCTCAGGTAGCGGTAACTCCAATCCTGCAGGCCGCCCGTGATTGTGTACCAGTCCGAGCCGTTGCTTATGCCGTGGAAGAAACGGGTGCTGTTCCACATGGGAGTGTTGTGTATCGCGTAAACCTCGGACAAGCTGATCATCAGCGCATCGTCGGGGGTCGCACAGTACGCATTCAAAACGCCGCAATCCTCGTCATACGGATAATTTACCACCACCTCGCCCCCATGAAAATTGGCGGAAAGCGTGAAACTGTGCGCCGCGCTCCATTGCATCATCAGGCGCGTTTCGGTCTGGCGCCCCGTATCGCCGAGCGGGTCGCCGTCGAAGACGTTGCCGTAGGGGCCATCATAGGACCAACTGGGGAAATTCCGGTTCAGGTCGTGGCCGTTCGCGTTATAGCGCATCCCAAGCGCAAGGCCGTCGGGGTTGATGGTCGGCACAATCCAGATTTCAGTGCTGTCGACCATCGTGGTGATGCGCTGCCCTTCCGCGGTGCTCTGCCCATACCCGTTCAGCAGCAGGTCGATCAGATAAACGCTGTTCTCCAATCCAATCATCTCGTCGCCATGTATATTGGCCACATAACGTATCTCCGGCTCGTCCTCCTCCACGTCCGGATTGTCTGTGATCAGCAGGGCGTGGACCGCGCGCCCCTGGACGGAATTCCCGAGCGAAGTCAGCCGTGCGATGTCGGCATGCGCCGCGGCATAGGCGTTCAATTCATTCGAAAGCGTCGTGTAGTTGTGATAAACGCCCAGCCCTTTGGCTTCGGGATTAACCTTCGGAGGATTGGGCTGATACTCCACCACGGCATAGGCGGCCCCCAGCACGTCCAATTGTAGCACCTCTTCCGGAGTGGCATAGACCCGCAGCATCCCGTTCGACATCGGCTCCACATCGTAGTCGTTGGCGCGGAGATATGCCAGGACCGGCTCCGAAGCGGCGGAAATCTCGAGGACGGCCACGACGCCGGGCCGGGCCTTCACCGCATGCGCCACCCCCGAATTCAGAACAGCCGTTGCGGCCAATGCAAGGGCAAACATCAGGGGTGATCTGAACTTCATGCGCGTGCACTCCTTCAGCGGACCAATCATTTACGCGGGAACTTCGAGCGGCCCTACACAGAAACCATCTTCACCGCCTTCACAGCCGTGATAACCACCCGAATTGAAGAATTGAATGAGGCGAAGCAATTCCGAAAGATCAATGTGCCAGTCTTGCTTGTTGTAGTCGCTGCTATGGGGCCGGCAGGCATGATCGGCCCCGACGCCTCCGGCATAACCGTCTTCGCTGCCCGGCGCGCAGTGATAGCCGTTCATGTTGAATAACTGGATGACCCGGAGCAATTCAGACAAGTCAATGAGATTGTCCAGGTTCATGTCCGCGGTGTGATAGAGTGCCTCGCCTTCGCCTTCGCCT
>CAILVY010000120.1 GCA_903837785.1 Candidatus Hydrogenedentota bacterium | reverse complement strand
GCCGATGCATGAGTGTCAAGGGCAGCTTTCGTCCGCCGAAAATCGGGCCGATCTTTAGATATCTCCATACCCCGTACCACTGCCATTCCCCTGATACCGAGGGCAAGCGCTTTACGCACGGCAGGCAGTGCGCCGCACAGCCCAAGAAACACTCTCCGACCTATTTTCCGAGTCGCCCTCCCTGCTTCCGCCTAGCCGGATGGCGGCATTATGAAGTGTATTTTCCTCGACGAACTGCTTAGGTCTTGGGAGAAACAACAGTAGATGCATCGGAATTTGTAGAGAGGGGTCTAATTCGCGCCTTGTGGCTGTTTTTGCCGGTTGGTTTTGCTAAAGACGAACCCTTGCGCGTCTCACGTTCTGATGCAAGTCCTTCCATTTCCGTGAGATACGCTAATTCTGGGTGCGTTGGTGTGTAGATTCGTGCCAAACGAAGCGTTCTGTAGACGGGCGACCATCTGTTCATTGCCCATTCTTGCAAACGTCGAACCTGCCGTGCAAGCAGGGAGGCATGTATTAAGGTCCATAATAGCACCTCTTAATAAGGAGACTGTCCGGACGCCATACCCCCTACGGAGGACGGTTACTGCGTGGGCCAGTGATAAGTAGAAAGGAACAGTATTCACGATCACCTTGTGCGCAATCTTTCTTCTCCCCCTCTTCCCCCTTACACTAGCTTCAGATGCAGGCGGCGGGCACTACGTCACAGAACGGTATTACTATGCCCCGGGCCGCTTCGCGTCGCGCCCAAGGCCGGTCGCAACAAATCGGTCGGACGCTGTAGCCGTTTGTCCCCAGTCGCCCCGACCACTGACCGCCGTTCGAACGAAGACAGAATCGCTGGATTCCCCGATAATCCGGATTGTCCCCTAATTCACTTGGTAGAACAAGGTACTAATGAAACCCGAACCACGTAAGGAAACCGCCAATTGCTGCCCAGAACCAAGCAGTGGTTTGGCCGCTGCCGCGGTCATAATCCCACGCTAGAAATGCAACTAGATCGAAGAACACGCCAATAATCCCAACCCATGTAGACATCTGAACTGTCTCCTCTATTGCAGTCTACTCCGACGATGCATTCACGCAACTTTTCAATACCCTTGGTGCACTTGTACAAAGTGCAGGATATGCTAAGCTGGCACCCATGGTTCCTCAATAACAACTACTGTGCTCTGGAAAATGCCGCAGAATCTCGTCTTGTTGCCAAAGCCTTCAGGTAGGCCACGAACCGATCATCGTCCCAATTGGCTGCTCCGTCGTTTCTCCACTCCACGCGTCCTTGCCGTGTCAGCAAGTATGTGACCGGAATGGTGCTGGTTGAAAAACACTTGGGCGGCGGTCCCACGGAGAAGAAGAACGGTAATGCTATGCCTTGATTCTGTACAAGCAGGCTCAGCGACTCGGGGGAACCCGAAAGCGCTACGCACACATAGGCTATGTCAGAGTCTCTCACCTTTGCAAAACTTGCACTTAATGAAGGCAGTTCCTCTATGCAATGTTGACACTCGGGGTCCCAGAACGTTAACAACACAACCTTGTCCCGGAAGCTGGAAAGAGATAGCTGCTGTCCTTTCATGTCCCGCAGTTTCCATTCATAGTCAACCTGCAGATCGGAAGGAAGTACTAAGGACGGCAATTTGACAGACCCAACATGCGGCACGCTTGAAGTTCTTATCCTTGCTAGAAAGCCTGCACCACTGGCCAAGACAACAAGTGTCACGGCCGTAACGCCGACGAGCAGCCCTTTAAAGAAGTCACGGCTCATCGTGTTCAGCTTCCCGCGTGGAGTGCCAAATTCTTAACCTGGAACCTTGCCCCAAAAAACACGAACCCCGCCTTAAATGCGATGAACCAGAGTAGAGGACAGGATGATTCTATTTGCATTTGCAGCAATAGTTTAGAAGGCTGGAATCCCAACCATATCTCGGCGTGCAGACCGTACCCGCAGAACACCACCAGACCGCCGCCGAACTCTCCGAGTAAAACTCCCCGATGTCGCAATTACTTAGCGGTGCCATTACATACCCACAACCGGTGAATCCAATCAGGAAACCGAACAGGACACACAATGTAAACCCCAAGGCCAGCGCACGCTTCATTTGAGAGTCCCCCATGTTGTTCTGCGTCCACCTGGAATTGCAGACCCCATCTTAACAGGCAACACCCTATCAGACCTTGAGCACACCTGTCAACGAAAATATCATGTTCTTGTTGTTGCACAAAAGGCATCAGTAGATCGGAGTTTCCTGAAAGTCAAATTGAGCCTGCCGTGAAATTGCCCCAACTTATTTCATCCGGCAGAGTGAAAGGCGAATCTTGCTGATAATTCCAGCAAAATAGCTTTACCGGCCTCGTTGACAGCCAGCGCAGAACATGCTACTATCGGGTATGCACACTGGGTATTGTAAAGAGCCAGCATAAAGTGCCTCGATGGCTATTGAAAGAGGGGTTGTTATCATTGTTAGGGTTGGCATGATTCGGGAAGCGCGAAAGTCCTTATGTGAACCTTCATGCACGATCTGTCTTCAGTGAAGCAGGCGTCGCAACGTCAGTGTCACCACTCTGAAAACGGTCTTGGACGGGGGCGCTAAGATGATAGCAAGCAACGCTAGGTATTGGGTTGTATTCTGTCTCCTTCTCTGCGCGGTGGGGCTGACAGGCTGCGATGCAGGTTGGGTTTACCGCGGGGGACTAGAATCCCATGCGAAATCGATCGCGGCGACGCAAGACGGGGGCTTCGTATGGACTGGGTGGAACTTAGACGAGGATATTATCATCCGCACGCGCATCCTTAGGGCGGACGGCAACGGCAAGAAACTTTGGGAGCGCGTCATAGAAGAGCAATCGTTCACCATCACCATGGGAAGGGAAGTGCGGCAGACGGACGACGGCGGATATATTGTGGTTGCTGCAGCCAGCGGTCCACTCCGCACGCTCAAAGCCGAGGGAGAGAGCCAAGACGCTATTCTCCTTGTTCGGCTTAACCCAAATGGGGAAACGGTCTGGCAGAGAACCTACTCTGGGACTTCCGGGGCCACGGCTTTCGGCGTCATCGAAACATCAGACGGCTTTCTGGTGGCTGGCTGCATGGGACCAGATTTAACCTACACCACCGGGCCGCTGTACCTGTTGAAAGTCAATACAAACGGTGACAAATCATGGGATGTAGTCCACCAGTCATTGACCCTCTCAGAGCTCCTCTCAGGGTCAATCAATAAGACCCAAGACGGGGGGGGGGTGTTGGCTGTGACTGCGTTTCCGGACGAATCGGGAGCGTCGAAGTCCTCGGGTGTGACGCTGCTGAAGGTAAGCGGTACCGGGGACATCGCTTGGCAAAAAACGTTTATGGGACTTGGTCGCGCCCACGCCTTCGACGTCCTCCAGAAGCGGGACGGTGGTTTCGCCTTCTTGGGTTACACCCTTTCAGCCGGTACCGCCGACGAAAAAGCCTACTACCTGGTCCGAACTGACGAAAATGGCAACAGCGTATGGGAGAAGACCTTCAGCGGGTACGGGGCCTACCCCCTCGGCGCGGGACTTGTTGAGAACCCGGACGGCTCGTTGGTCGTCGGGGGGACTGGTCTCGCCGCCTACGAATCTCATATGTATATCGCCAAATTCAGCAGCAGCGGCCAATTGCTTTGGGAGAAGACTCCCGGCTCCGATGCGCTGTGGCCGTTAGCGGCGGCTGGCATAGATCTATCCGTTAGGTCCGGTGGGGGTTACTTGCTGGCTGGTGAGAGATTTCCGGTTGACTTTACTGGTACCGGCGGCGATGGTTATGTTCCTTCTCACGCCTATGTAATGCCTTTGGATGCCAATGGAAATCGGCAATGGTGGTAGAAGGCATGCGGATTGGCACTGGCAGGTAAATTTCCCCCGGCACAGCCGGAGGCCATAAGTTGTGAGCCGCTCAATGCGACCATGCGGGGACGCTAACGCGGCTCCGCTCCTGCCGGCCACCTGCGAGTGGCCGGATCAAAGTCCAAGTTTCAACAGATCCTCTCGCTTGTCCTGCGCAGCCTGCTTCCGGGTTTATTCCTTTTTCACAATCGTCCATCCCGGAACTCCTCTTGATGTTCTTGAGTAGCTCAGGATTAGGAGTCTCCGCAGATGGACTCCGCTATCTGGCCAACTGTGACTGCCTCACCGGCATAGCCTCGGGGACTCCCAATGTAGGCTAGAGGAGCCCCAACGCAGCTGGGACTCTTGCCGCAAGTGCCGTGGTCTCTTGTGACATGAAATCAACAACCGCACGCCTGGCTGGCTCACTAATTTCATGGGGACTGGACCACGCCTCTTCGCAATTCATCACGCCAAACGTTCCGTTCCGCGCATTGTACAATTCGGTAAATGGAGTCACCAGTGACGCGAGACCCGTGCGGACCTCCTTCCATCGCCCCTTGGAGGGGTTAAGAAAGGCCCAAGCAAGAATGGTATTGGTGCGCACGTCAATAAGCAGCGCCGTCGCTGGGTGTATCATACCTGCGCGGTATACAAGACCCTCGTAAAGGGCCAATTTAGGGAATAGGTCAGCTTCATATCCGTATTGCGCACCTGTCAGCGAGCACGAAAACGGGAACCCGTTTCCTGTCCACCAAATTTCGGGACACAACCCAAATGTTTGGTACGGCTCGTGCGGTCCGTGCAGCCAATCATTGTGCGGTGAATTGATTGGGCTATGTAGAAATTTGAGCTGCTCCGACATGGAAGCATGCGTTCCTGTTACGACAAGAACCGTATCAAGTCCGTCTGCTTGAAGCTGGGTTACATCGAGGTTCCACTTCCTAAAGTCACTGCCTGTGTCGCGGCGCGTCCAACCGGGCGCGGGCACTCGAACCAGCCCTCTCTGAGCGCTTGAGACACAAACCACTTCTTGGACAAGGACATTGCTTCGAAGCTCCTCAACCAGCCGCCCGGCAAGCGCCTCCACGTAGTCAAACCCCGCCATATCTGGAGTCATATATACATATATAGTCGTAATTATTTTAGTGTGGATATCCCTCGGGTCTACTGCGGTCCCCATGTGGATAGCTGTCCCGAAGCGTATTGGCGAGCCGAAGACAACTACTCCCAATTTGCCAAGAGTCTGGACCCGATTGGGCTTGAGCTTCATGGACTGTTTCCGAAATAGACACCCGGAGCCAAACATCATGATGACAACCAAAGCAACCAGGAATAAGCATCGCGTTCTCGAGATTAGCTTACGCGGCATGTGCACCTCCCTCGATTCTTATGCCCGTCTCCCCCCTCCCGGACTCGGCCGGTGCGGCGCGGGACGCCGTCTTGCTCCTACGATAGCAAACTCGCTTCCGCTGTGCAACTGTGCATTCCGGGCGGGAACGGTGGATGATCCGGTGGACCACGTCTAGTGAATCCGCTGGAAAGAAATGGGGGGAAGTTCGGACATCGGACTATTTCCATCTGACTTTGCCCGGAAAAGCCGCCCGCCGAAGCACCTGTGCCCCAGAAATGCGAACCGCGCGTTTCCGCCCCCGGTGCAGACAACCTCCCCTTACCTGGGTCCCTGAGTTCCGGATTCCTCAACCCAATTCATCTCATAGGATAAGGCAATGCGAGCACTCGCAGCGGTTGACCAGCGGGTGGACTCAGCCTTTATTAACCTTGGAACCAAGGTAAAGCCGGTGGTGGAGGACGACTCCGCGACGAGAGAGAAGCAACGCTTTTCTACACCCGTGCGTTCCGAATCCGCCGACGGCGGACCATTTGGGAACGAGAGGAACGGGAGAACGGCCTGCTCTGGTGCGGTGGGTCCCTTTCAGGGAGGTCATTGGGGTGGGTCGTGTACCCACGGCGGCGGCCCGCCCGTTGCGGGGCGCTTGTCCGGGGCTGCTTTCTTGCCGCGCTGACAACGCTCCGAAGGCGAGCAGCTCGGGCCGGTGGGTTCCGCTGCCCTTGACCCACCCTACGCCTACGCCTCAAGCCCTTGGGATTGAACCATTTGCGGAGCGGGTCACCGCCCTGTCGACCCGGTGATCCTTTGGAATGCCCAACTTCAGTCGTAGCCTAGGGGCTTGTGGAGTATTGTGGCGTCGCTCATTTCAAAATACCCGCCCGGAATGGTCATTCTCCTGCTGCAGATATACTCTACTCTTTATAACCGCAGTACCACTTTTGCTTCGTCCTAGGGTGCTCTGTATCTGGACCCTACTGTAAGCTGTAGGATTCTTACCCCTCGTCAGGCAACAAATGCGAATAGTCTGGAACGACGGGAAATCTCGATTGCCTCTAGAATCGTGTTTTATGATAAAATAGCTGACCATAAGAAACTTTGGGCTGGCTCCAAAATGGGTCGGCATAGGGGGAGTAACATGCCTGATAACCAACGTTGGCTACGACCTGCTTGGACTTCTCATGACCTCCATGATTTCCTTGTCATTTCTTGGGTACTGGTAGCTTCCATCATCTTCCTCGCCGGATGTCCACGAACGAGTGAACCAGCAACAACGGCGCCCACCGAGAACAGCGATGCAAACGATTCGGCGCCCGCCAAGTTCTCGCTGAAGACCACGACCGAAGGAAACGGCCGGCTCCTTCCGGCAAACGGCGATTATACTCCCGGAGAGTCGGTCGCTATCACAGCCATACCTGAGAATGGCTGGAGCTTTGACCACTGGGACGGCGACCTGTGTGACAACGTGAATCCGGCAACGCTCGTCATGGATGCCGACAAGAACGTCACCGCGGTATTCGTTCCCGAAGAGGAGGTGCCCCCTGTTACCAAGCAGGTAATGCCACGTACGCAAACCCAAGGCCTGGAAAACGCCGATTTCCTGCCATCGATGCTCCGCACGCATATCCAGGCGCAGAAGAGCACTGGCCGCGGCGAAGGCTCCAAATCGGCAAAGGAGGCTGGCGTTCACGCTTTGGGACTGATCCCGGCAGCACCTTCTATGCCGGCCGCTGCCGGGAAAATCGTTGCCGCTCGACGTTCGGCCAAGGCAGGTTTGCCCGCCTCATGGGATAACAGCAGCGGCATGCCGCCCGCCGGGGATCAAGGGGTGCAGGGCTCCTGTGTCTCCTGGGCCACGGGTTACTACATGAAGACCTATCACGAGGCGAAGGAACATGGTTGGGCTCTTACGGACTCCGAGCACCAGTTCAGCCCTCGCTTCTTATACAACCAGCTTCAAGGATTCGATGAAGGAACGACCTTCGAGCAAAATCTGGAAATGCTGAATGTTCAGGGTTGTGCAAACCTGAACGATGAACCCTACGTAGACACCGATTACCTTACCTATCCCAAGGCCGAATCCTACCGGGCTGCGATTCCGTTCCGGGCGCAGTCATACGAGTACTTGGGCAATGGCGAAACGGACGGTGTTTTCGAGGCGGTCAAGGCCATCCTGGCTGATGGCGATGTTGTGGGGGTCGGCCTTCCCATCTACCGCCCAAATCCAACTACGCAAGGCCGTTTTGACACTCTGACGGCAGCAGACAATCAGTTCCACATGCCCGCCCTGGAAGACGTGTATCTCGCGGGATACCATGCGCTGGCCATTTGCGGTTACGACGAGTCGGCTTTCGGTGGACAAGGTGGATACAAGATTATCAACTCATGGGGGGAGGGATGGGGCAATCACGGACTTGCGTGGGTTTCTCAACCTTTCCTGACAAGCTTCGGCTTCGGCTTCTACCGGATGATCGATCGCATCGGCTACACCCCCACGGGCATGATTCACTGGAAAGTTACTCATGGTTTCTGGGGTTGGAACTATGACAACGTAACCGTCACCGCGGGGGTCGGACCAACCACAAGTCCGCTCTGGTCAAAAATCATGGTCACTGGGCTCGAACGGGAATACCTCACCATCGACATGTGGTATGACGTGACCGAGGCCCAGTCATATTTGCCACCCTCCTGGGAGAACAGGTGGTGGGTTCGCGTGGATGATTCCTTCTATATGCTCGTCGGGTCTTTGAGTATTGCGGAAATTGAGACATCAGCGTCCGGTATCCAGTCGGCGGAACCAGACCTCCCGTTATCGGGGTCCATTTGGACAGGTCCTTTTTATGCGTACATTCCGGCGGGCGAAGGCACTGCTAACCAGTACTTCGTCAACCAGGATTACGAACCCGGTTCTGACGTCTATTGTGTTGCGGAAGGTAACGATGCCAACGATGGGCTGAGTCCTGTCACGCCGAAGCAGAGTGTGCAAGCAATTATAGATCGGTACACGCTGAAGGCGGGCGACACGGTGTGGATCGACAGCGGACAATATGAACTCGAATCAGACATCGTACTGACCCAGCATGATCGGGGAGCATCCGGCAATCCGCTACGGTTTGTCGGGGCCGTTGGAAGAAACGGCGAAATTTCCACCGTCCTCAACCGTGCGGGGGCTAGCGGGGCTGCCTTTGCACTGGGTGAGGATGTTCAGTTCGTGCAAATTATGAACCTGTGGTTAACAGGGGGGGCAGCTGGCGTTGTGTACGACGGCTCATGGCGACTCGGGCAAGCGGGAGACGATAATCTGGAACTGGAGAATCTGCGCATTTCTGGCACGGCGGGAAATGGTTGTCACTTCTATGAAGCGCAGGGGACGGTCTTGCGGCACCTACAGATACACGACTTCGGAGGGGTGGGCATAGCCGTCATCGGCAGTTCCGTTAACCTTGAAGGAAGTGTCATCTGGGGTAACCCGGGCAACTCATGTGTCTATATGGACGGTTATGCGCCGTGGTGGTCTAGTGGGTCGTCCTTAGCCCTGACAGACACCATACTTGGCGCTTCAGGAACTGCATCCTGCATCGCAATCGACCGTTCCTCGAGTGTTTCCCGCGCACAGTACAACGACTTCTTCTTGCTGGACGGAGCAAGCGCGGGTATACCACTCGATTCCACAAACATCAGCGTAGACCCCCTCTTTGCCGACGCATCCTCGGGGGATTTCCACTTGAAATCCTCGGCGGGCCGTTGGGACCCATCAACCGCAGGAAGTACAGGCGGCTGGGTTATCGACAGCGTAAATAGCCCCTGCATTGACACAGGCGATCCCGTGGAAGAACCGCGGGCAGAGCCACAGCCAAACGGTGGACTTCTTAACATCGGTCCGCATGGTGACACCGCCTACGCATCGAAATCCGCTGAAACCCGTTGGCTGCGCTTGGATTCGCCGCAGGTGGGGCATGCATCTTATCGGTCATCGACATTATCCTGGACCACCCGCGGTATTTGGAATCCTACGGATACCTTGAGAGCGGAATACTCAACCGACGGCGGACAAACCTATCAAGTGATTCCTGGTGCCGAAGCTTTAGCCTATGGCGCTTCCCCCTTTCTGTGGGACATCAGTGGATTTCCGGCCGGCTCTACCTATATTGTTCGTCTGGTCTTTAACCAGGACGAAAGTCTTCTTGCCGACATGGGGGGGGTGTTTTCTATTGGTGCAGTCACGGACTACTACGTGAACGATTCTTATGACCCTGCAATGGACGTGTACTGCACGGCGGCGGGCAATGATGGCAATGATGGGCTGACACCGGAGACGCCGAAAGCGACACTGCAGGCGATCCTGTC
>CAILVY010000119.1 GCA_903837785.1 Candidatus Hydrogenedentota bacterium | reverse complement strand
GTTACGGGGGACTGCACTTCTTCCGAAGGAGGTGGCCCAGCGCCCATCGTCCCGTGCCCAGGATGAGCAGAAAGATGCAGGCAAGAATCATGACGAGAACCACGCGGGCCTCATGGGCCGCTTCGTGAACTTGCCAAGATTGAAGATGTCCAGCCCTCTCTCGAGCTGCGCGACGGTTTCGACGTTCTTCTCAAAACCCTCCGCGCCAAAGAGTTTGTGCTCCTCATCCTCGAAGCGCTCGCCCAGCGCATCGTACTCCCGGGGGGCAATCACTGCCCTGAATGCAGGGAAGAGCTCCGTGTCTTCCCGTGCCTTGTGCGGACGATACATGCGCACAAAACGTCCGAGATGCCCGGCCATCTCCTCCCGGTTCTGCTGTGTGCCGAGCGAGGACTCAGTGGCATGGGCAAGTATCCAATCCGTGAGCGTGCGGCCGGCCTTGTGTTGTCCGCGCAGAATCTCCGTGAGCGCATTGAGCTTCCCCGCCTTCTCGAATCGGGGGAAGATATGATCTTCCTCCAGCTTCTCGTGATAGTCCTCGACAAAATGACGCACAATTCCCGCCGCCGTCCCAATCGTCTCGATGGGGAATCCCTGTCCGCCTTTCAAACGGGCGTGCACCTCCTCAAAGAGCAGGAGAATCCTGTCGAGGAGTCCATGTTCACGCATCAGGTCTTCGAGGGGAGAGACCGGGATGTCTTCCTTCTCCGGAGCGTTCTGTGCCGTCGCCTTGTCCGGCGCGGTTGCGGCGCCCGCGGCAAGCCACCCTCCATACGCGATGAACTTCCGGCGGCAGATCGTAGATGAGAAGCCCGAATCTCGCATGGCACATCTCCACCCGTCGTATTGCGAACTGCAACAACGGCCTCTTTGATGAGTCTGTCTGAGAACCTACTTACACCCGTTGCTGCAACCGGCGAAATGGCACGATTATTCCGTCGTGAAGAGTCTCCATGAGGTTATCCGTCTTTCGATTTCTCCGTCGAAGGCTGAAGATGGATGCGTTGTGAGGGGCGTGCGTGGGCTGACAGGGAATGCGAATCAGTAAGGCACAGACGGACCGGCGAGAAGTCCGGGCGGCGCGAATTCGCACGGTTCGCGTTGGAGGCGTTCTAATTGTCTTCTCGTCAGGCCGGGAAGGCGGCGGCATATTCTTTCAGGGGCGGGTCGCCGAATCGTTTCGCATATTCGCCATCCAGCCAGACCGCGAAATTCGTTACATGGCGCACGCCGTGGGCGGCGTAGCACTGAATATCATTGCGGACGACGGCAGCATCCCACGGAATCTTCGTCAGGGATTCGCGTTTCCAGCCGGAGAAGCGTGACACGTCGAGCCAGTATTCCAGCGCCTGGGCGCGCTCTCTTCCGAAGACAGCGAGATTCGCGTCCAGGGTTGCGAGCGCCTCGACATGCGCGGGGATGCCGGGATCGTTCAGGGGCCGATCCGAGCGGCGCTGGATGGGCGCGAACTCAAGGAAGATGCCGGATTCCGGTTTGACGGAGGTTGGCGGCTTCAGCGTGTTCGCGTAACAGAGATGGGCGAGCGTGGCCTTCGGATCGGCGCGGCGCAAGGCGGCCAGCACTGCATTCTCGAGCAGCAACGCCTGGTCGCTTTCGGACAGGCCCCGGCATTTCGGGCAGCGGCACATGGGCTGGCCATCGTCTATCCAGAAGTAGTGGCGGCCGGTGCTGGGGCGCAGGCGTTTCGCGTATGCCACAGTGTTTTCACAGACCACTTCCACCGCGGCCGGGGCGCTGACGCAGAGGTTCGCATCCGGAACACGATCTCCCGCATCGTTCATCCGGAAGAGTTCGGGACGCTTCTCAAAGAGGGCGCGCGGCAACAGATCCGCCATGGCGTGCATTTCAAACTCGATGGCCAGCCCCAGCGTGCCGCATTCCGCGCGGAACGCACCGCCGGCATCCGATTCCATGAACGCGGCGCAGGCAGAAGGCGCGGCGTGCAGGGCGATTGTGTTCAGGCCGGCCTCTTTGGCCTTTTTCGGCCACGGCCAGGTGGCCAGGTCGCCGGGCGCGATGACCACGCCCCGTGTTGCTGCGCGTGCGTCGTCCGTTGCGCCCGCTGCCTGTGCGTCGCGACGCATCGTTGCGGCCAGCATCGCACCCGAGGCGATCTGACAGAAGCGGCGCCGGGTCCAGGAATCTTGCTGCCCACGCATCGTGGATTCCTCCATTGGGTCCCTAGAGTATGAGCATCACGTCGCCATACGAGTAGAAGCGGAACCTGTTCTTCACGGCGTAGCGATAGGCCTCCATCGTGAACTCCGGGCCGGCAAACGCGCAGACGAGCGCCAGCAGGCTTGAACGGGGCAGATGGAAATTCGTTTGAAGCACGTCCACCGCCCGGAATTGATAGGGCGGGTAGAGGTACGCATTCGTGACGCCGGCCCCTGCCCGGAAGCTGCCGTCGCGGAATTGCGTCTCGAGTACCCGCGTGGCCGTTGTTCCCACCGCCACAATGCGGCCGCCCCGTGCACGCGCCGCATTGAGCTGATCTGCGGCCGCTTCTGAGAGGACGAAATCCTCCGGATCGACCCGATGCGCCTCAAGCGTGTCCGCCGTAATCGGTTTGAACGTCCCATAGCCGACATGCAGGGTCAAGTAGACCCGTTGCACGCCCGCGGCATCCAACGCGGCGAAGACGTCGTCCGTGAAGTGCAGCCCGGCGGTGGGCGCGGCAACGGCGCCCGGCTGTTCAGCGTAAATCGTCTGATAACGCCGAAGGTCATTCGCATCGGGCGTATCGCGATGCACATAGGGCGGCAGCGGTATCTGGCCAACCTGCTCGAGGACGGACAGGACATCGGGTTGGCTGAAACGCACCCGGCGCTGCCCCTCGGCCAGGGCTTCTTCCACAGTGACCGCCACGCCGTCCGCGAGCCGGATTTGCGTCCCCGGTTTCACGCGCGCGGAGGGCCGAACCAAGGCCCGCCATACCCCCGGGCCCTCTTCGTGCAGGAGGAAGATTTCGACGTGCCCGCCGGTGTCTTTGCGCCCGAACAGGCGCGCGCGAATGACACGGGTGTTGTTGAGCGCCATGCAGTCGCCCGGGCGCAGGTAGTGTGCGGCGTTCCGGTAGGCATCTTCGCGCATCGAACCCGTGCTGCGGTCGAGCACGAGCATCCTTGCCGCGTCACGGGGCTCGCAGGGGCTTTGCGCGATGAGCGCCTCCGGCAGGTCGTAGTCCAGTTCTGAGGTCTTCATCGCGGCCCATGCGTCATTGCGGGGCTTTCCTCTCCTCCAGCAGCCGGCGCATCGTCTGCTGAAACCCGTCCATGTCGTCCAGGCGCAGGATGCTGATTCCGGCTATGCCGAACATGTAGAAGTAGGGGCCGACGGCACGGCGGTTCGGGGACTCTTCCTTCAACCCCTCGAAGCGCAGCGTGTGCTTTCCCGCGCTCAAATCGTGGATTTCGAGGGGAACCCAGACGGGGTCATAGCCTTCGATAACGCAGTTCAGCGGCCCCCCCAGCTTCTTTCCATCCAGGAAGGGCTGAAACATGCCGCACATCATGCTGTAGAGCAGGATGGCATCGAGCCGGTACCGGCCGTCCTTTTCGAGGTCGAAATCAAACTCGATGCTGGCTTCGGGGGTATTGGGCACGTAGGCGAGAAACGGCTTCTGGGGAAGCACGAGCAGATCCGGTTTGGCGCGGTACACGAGCTTGTCGGCCGGGATCAAACGATACGGGGGGATGCGCTTGGCCGCGGGCGGCAGTGGTTCATCCCAGGTCGCCGGGGGGTATTGATACCAGAACGCGACTGAACTGACCCAGTCGGCCCGCTCCTCAAAGCCGCCCAGTTCGAAGTTGGCCAGGGTGCCCTTGTCATTGAAGATGCTGCCGCGATGCTCTATCTCGACGCGCAGGGATTTTTTGAAGGCGATGGGATCCTGGATGTGCCAGCGATAGGCGCTTACCCGGTCGCCCGTGAGCACGCCTTCGTATTCAGTGACGCCGTAGTACGGCGTGGCGAATTCCCGGAATCCCCAGGCGTCACAGAAGTAGTCCTCGGTTCCCGTGCCTCGGAACTGGGGCTGTTCGGCGCCATCGATGAAGAAGAAGTCATCGCCTTCGCCGAACCATCCGGTTTCCATCTGCATCGCGGAGTACACAGTACCCGCGTAGTGGCCCTGTCCCTGGGTGTCGAGCAGGAGGTAACGGCCGGGCTGGGCTGGGCTGGCCTGGCGATAGCGCGCATGAAAGTAGGCCGTGTCCTCCGGCAGGGTTTCGTGCTTCTGCCAGTCGATGTAGTAGTAAAACGAATCCAGATCCTGTTCCGTGGATTCATTGGCCAGCGTGATCTTGATGTGTTTCCGGAACGGGATATGCCAGTAACACGTGCGTGCGCGGCCGCGCGAGGACACGGCGACCGGGGACGAGGAGAAGTCCTTGGGTGCGGCGAAACCCACCCCGAAGAAATCGCCGAGGGGGGATTCGACGCTGGGCTTCTGGTTGCCGTCGTAATAGATGCGCAGCACGAGGGAGCGTGCGGCCCAAGGATCATACGAACCCAGGGTGTTCCAGAAATGCGTGATGATGCCGGGGCCGTCGGCGTCCATGAGCGTCAGCGTGCCGCCGATGTCGACGTGTTGGGCATCGCCGTTCTTGCCGAGGTCCGGGTTGGCGCTGCTTTCCCGGCGCGACTCGTAGGTTTTTTGACGGGTCAGATCCCCGAGCCCGTTTTGCCCCCAACACGGTGCTGCCGCCGCGAGGGCAAGGAGTGAAAACACCAAAAAGGTTCTCATAATGACAGTCATCCTCCCGGTCTTCGCACCCATGCTCCCCATCTCCAGGCACGGATCATCCTCTTGGGTTGCCGCGCTGTTACTGTAGCGCAACGGATTCACCCGGCGCAAACGGCGGCCACGGTCCGTGCAGAGGGGGAAACGGCCCTTCACGGGGGCTAGAGCAGCGACTCCAATTCGTCGACCAGCGCGCGGAAATGGGCCATCGCGTTCGCCACGGGTTCCGGCCTCTCGAGATCCACGCCGGCATCCCGGAGTTGATCCAGCGGATACTTGGCCCCGCCGCTCTTCAGGAAAGCAAGATACCGGCCACATTCCCGAGGCCCTCCTTGGAGCACCTGGTCCGCCAGGGCAATCGCCGCGGACAACCCGGTGGCGTACTTGTACACGTAGAAGGCACTGTAAAAGTGCGGGATGCGCAATCCCTCGAGATCCAGGTGATCGTCGATGGCCAGGCCCGGCCCGAAATAACGTTCGAGCAGCGCGCGGTACTCGGAGCGGAGCACTTCGACGGTCAGCGGCTGGCCTTCTTCCGCGAGGCCATGAATGATCTTCTCGAATTCCGCGAACATGGTTTGCCGGATGATGGTGCCGCGGATCTCGTCGATCTCGCGGTTGATGAGGTAGGCCCGCTCCTTCTTGTCTTTCGCGCGGCCGAGCAGATATGCGTTGAGCAGTTGTTCGTTGAAGGTCGAGGCGACCTCGGCGACGAAGATGGCGTAATGGCTGTATTGATAGGGTTGGTGTTTCCGGCTGAAATGCGAGTGCATCGAGTGGCCGGCTTCGTGCGCCAGGGTGAACATGCTGTCGAGGACGTCGTGCTTGTAGTTCATGAGGATGTACGGCGGGCTGTCATAGCAGCCGTAGGAGTAAGCGCCGCTGCGCTTGCCCTTGCTCTCGTAGCGATCGACCCAGCGCCCCTTCAGCAGCCCCTCCCGGAGCACCGCCACGTAATCGCCGCCCAACGGGGCCATTGCCGCGCAGATTGTATCGACCGCCTTCCCGTAGGGGATGTTGACTTTGGCCGCAGGCACTATCGGAACGTACGTGTCGTACGCGTGCAGTGCCGGCACCCGCAGCGCTTTCCGGCGCACGTCGAGGTAGCGGTACACGGTGTCCAGATTGGCATGCACCGCGTCGATGAGGCTGTCATAGACTGCGGCAGGCACTTTGTCCGCGAAAAGGGCGGCTTCCAGGGCGGAAGGATAATTGCGCACGCGGGCCTGATAGACGTCTTGCAGCACGGAAGAACTCAGCGTGGCCGCGAGCGTGTTGGCGTGATCGGCATACTCCTGATAGAACTTCTCGAAGGCTTCCTTGCGCACCGCGCGCTTGGGTGACTCGAGCAGGGAACGATAGGAACTCTGCGTGAGTTCTACGCGGACGCCGTCCGCATCGCGGACGTGGCCGAAGCGCATGTCCGCGTCGTTAAGCTGGCCAAAGGCCTTGCTGGCCGAGCCCGCCACTTCGCCTTGCATGGCCAGCACGCGTTCTTCCTTCGCGGAGAGAATGTGGGGGCGAAAACGCAGCAGCCGCTCCAGGTTGAAGCGGTACGGCTTCAGCAGGGGAGCCTCCAGGAACGCTTCCATGCGCTTGCGTGGGATGGCGCGCAGTTCAGGTTCGATGTAGCTGGCCTTCTCCGCGGCCCGCGTGGCGATATAGGAGAACCGCGCGAGCATCCCCTGATACGTGCTGTCCGCGACATCTTCCGAGGATTTCAGGTACGCGAAGACGCCCAGCCGCTCGCCCAGCCGGTTGAAGCGCACTTCGAACTCACAACATGCGCGGATGACCGCGGCCGATTCGCCCAACTTCCCGCGGAATTCGTCGAAACCGTCCATCAAGCGCTCCAATTGCCGATACGCGCGCTCCCAAGCCGCGTTATCCTTGAAGAGCGGGGCCAGGTCCCACGTGTCCTCGGGCTTGAGCGCAGTGCGCAGCGGAACGGATTTCGTCTTGGGCATCGGACGTTTCCTTCGTTGTTCGGACTGAGGGCGTTAGTATAGACGAGCCGCGCGCGCCAAGTCACTGGCGAAAGCGGCTGTGCCTGTGTCAACATAGGCGGCTCACGCGCGGAGTGTTGCCATGCCGAATGTTGATCCGAACTTTGAAGAGGTCCGGCGAGCTTTGGGCCTGGACGATGCCGCGTCTGTTTGGCGCGCGCACTGGGAGGACTCCAGCGCGTCCTGGAAAGAGCGCGCGGACGGGTTTCTGGGCGCGGAGTTCGCCCGCGAGTCATGCCGGGCGCTGCGGATGACGGCGGAGGCCGGAGCGGCGGTTGAGTCGGCCTGTCTTGACGTGCAGGCCAACCCGGCCTTGAAACGGCTTGTTTGGCATGGCGCGCATCTCCTCATCGAACGCCAGGAAAAGCCCGATGACTGGCCGGGGCTGCCGGAGGCCTTGGGAACGGCGGGGCGGATGTTTCCCGTGCTGACGCTGCTGGGGGGGCTGCCCGCCCTGCAATCGCTGTATCGGGAGCGCGGCATTCCTGAAAGCGTGTTCGTGGACACGCTCAGCGATCTTGAATTGTGGATGCGCGTCTATCACAAGCGCCACGGCGTCTGGGGACTGCGCGAGCTGGAGTGGCTTTGGCGGCATTTCACCGGACGAGTCTTCAAGCTCGGCCGGCTGCAATTCGAGATCAAGTCCTGGCCTTACGCATTCAGAGTCGTTCAGCACCGGGCGACGCGGGAAATCGCGGTGTTTGCCCCGGACGGGGCGCGTTTCCGTTCCGACGGCCAATTCGACGGCGTCAACGGCGGCGTGGACCCCGCCGCGTGGATGGCGCACTTCGAGGAGTCCCGAGGAACTTTTCGAGGCAACCCAATCTCCCCCGAAGGCTGTGCACTGGAACAGCCGATCGAATTGCCCCGGGACACATGGAAGTGCATGTTGCAGCAGGGCGATCCCACGCTGGGCGTGCATATCCCCGCGGTTGGCCCGCTCGATCATGCGGCGTGCATCGCATCCCTTGCGCAGGCGACGGAATTCTTTGCGCGGTACTTTCCTGAGCATCCGTATCGCGTGTTCGAATGTGATTCCTGGCTGTTGGACAACCAACTGCCGGATCGCATGCCGCCCGAGTCGAACATCGTTCGCTTTCAGCGCCTGTTTCGGCTTTTGGCATCCCCCAAGGCGAGCGATGCGCAGACGCTCGAACGCGTGTTCGATTTTGAGCCGATCACCCCGGCCACGGCGCCCAGAAACACCCGCCTGCGACGCGCGATCCTGGAACATATGGAACAGGGCGGACGCTGGCGCACGGCGCTCGGCATCCGGCTGGCGCGCTGACACCTGCGGAATCAGTTGAACTGGAGCGAATACAGATCGGCGTCTTTCATGATGAATCGCAGCCGGATGGGCGTGCCGGCTAGGCGGCCGACGTCGGCGTTGCCCTTCCACAGCACCGGACGTTCCAGCATATTCCCGAGAATCTCGTTGCAGTCTGCCGCGGAGAATCCCTCGAGCACCGCGCCGTCCGCGTCCTGGACCTCGACGCGGATGCTCCCCGCGGCGGACGTGGCGAAGTTCAGGTTCAGCGTCTTGCCCTCGAACGTGAAGGGCTTCGTGAGCGCCTCGCCCCCCTGATACGGCGCATTCAGGGACGCAAAGCCGTCGGGCCGCAACGCGTAGCGCACGACATGTCCGGTCGGCTGGCCGTAGTTGTGCTGGATATAGACCGACATTTCCTTTTCGCCCGTGGGAACGATGCCGCGCGCGGGATAATTCGTGCGCGAGGTCCAATTCTCGAAGCCGATGCCGGGCTTGAGGAACGCTTCCATGAAGGTGCGGTCATAGGCATTGCCGCCGCGGCTCGTCATCAGCACGTTGTCCGAACAGTCTCCGCCGTAGTGGCCTTCTATGCCTAATGACTTCTCTTCTTCCGGAGAAACCGCGCGCCGGCCCGGCATGAACCGCGCCGCAATCGCCACGTAGAGATGCGGCGCGCGATAATAGGGCGCGGTCTGGTTCGTGTAGAGGTGCTCGATGGGCGTGTTGCCGAAACCCATCTGCACGGGGTCTGTCCAATGAATGAAATCCGGCGAGGTCGTTCGGCCCACGCTGCGGATGCCGGCGAACGCGCCCTCGGTCCAGCAGCGGAAGTAACAGACGTAACAGCCTTCAGCTTCCGACCAGAACGCCACATTCTGCGAGTCGAACGCCCCCTTCTTGAAGACGGCCTCTTCCTGCAACTTGCGCCAGTGAACGCCGTCGCCGGAGACAAACGCGGCAAGGCCCGACTCGCTGGTTCCCGCTAGGGCTTTGTAGCGTTCGTCCGCGGGCGCGCCGGGCCGGGCGTCGGGCCACGGGGCGAAGTTGTGCGAGAAGGGAGCCATCTTCGCCACGATGACGTTGTTCTCTGTTGTGCCGTTAACCTCGAAAAGTCCGAGATTCGGCTTCGTCCAATGGATGCTGTCCGGGCTCTCCGCATAACAGGTTACTTCCAGGTCCGAGCCGTCCGCGCGATCGCCCGGAAGGCCCCGATAGTACATCCTGTAGAGGTCGCCATCCTTGAAGACCGTGACGTACCCGCAATAGCGCCCCTCCCACGGCTTGTCAAAGGCGATCGCCGTTTCGGCGCGTTGCGGCTCGTGCAGGCGCAACGCGGCGCCCTCCGTGCGGTCAAGGAGGAAGCGGTCTGCAAACAATTCGCGATGGTTGCCGAGTGGGATGGGATTCTCCGCGACGGCGGCCGCCATCCAGCCCCCCAGGATCATGGAAACGCAGGTCCAGCGAAACAGCATCCTTAACATGATCAACCTCCTCAATGCCTTCTTACAGCGCTTCAATTCGGATATTGCGGAACCGGACAACGGAGTGGTCGTCGTGGTTCTGCAGGCCAATGTATCCCCGGGCGGAGCGGTCCAGTTCCGTTTCCAGCACAGTCTCGCCATTCATCTCAAAGGCGATCTTCCTGCCGATCGCAGTGATGGTTACTGTGTTCCACTGACCCGCCGGACGCACCAGGTTCTTGCTGGGGCCGGCAACGTCGTAAATGGCGGTGGCGCCCTGTTTGCTGGGCGCCTGGCCGAAGAAATCGACAATCTGCATCTCATAGCCGGTGAACGCGGGGTTCTTCTCCAGGGCGGAACGGAAGAAGACGCCGCTGTTGCCCCCTTCGTTGATGGCATATTGGAGTTCGAGGCGGAAATCGCCGTAGGGCTCGTTCGTGTGTAGCCAGGAGCCCGTCTTCTCCGGGTCGGTCGACCAGTTCCTGCCGTTGCGGCCGGTCAACACGCCCTGCTCGACACTCCACTCGCCGCCTTCGATGAGGCTCCAGCCGGCCAGGTCTTTCCCGTTGAACAGAGGTTTGCAGCGCCGTTGCTCGTCACGGATGCGCCGCAACACGTCGCGCGTGATACGGATCGCATTCGCCTCTTCCTCGGCGGAGGCGGGGGAGGATTCCACACCCACGTAACCGACGTAACCTGCGTCGCGCACGAGGCGCATCATGCGTGGGAAGTCCGTGTCCAGGACATTGTCGGCGGAGAATTTCGTGGACTTGGCACTGACGGCCTTGGCGAAGGGCAGCAGTGCCTCGACCGCGTCGTAGCGGTTGATTTCATCGGGGAAATTGCCAAAATCGGGCAGGGTGCCGAAATTGGATTTGCCCACTTCCTTCATGACGCTCGTCAGCCACTGTGGATCGGAGGACGGGCCGCCGTGATTCTCGATCGTGAGATTCAGGCCGCGCGCGGCGGCGTAGTCCGCCAGCACGGCGCAGCTCTCCACGAGTCCCGCCTTGAGCGCCTCGGCGTCCTCCGGGCCTCGGGCGTTGACCCGGACTGTGGCGCAGCCCAGGGTTTTCGCCGCGTCGATCCAGGCATAGGTCTTCTCCACGGCCTTCGCGCGCTGCGTCTTCTCCGCCGCGCCCAGTGGGCCATTCGTGTCCAGCATGATGAGGCCGATACGCACGCCCTCGTCGTCCGCGCGCTGCCGCAGTTCCTTGAGATACTTGGCGTCCTTGGCCTTGTCCTTGAAGAACTGATCCACGACTTCGACGCAGTCGATGTCGAAATCGCGCCTGGCCATGCGCGGAAAATCGAGGTGGTCCATCTTCTTCGCAAACAGGGCACGGTTCAACGACCACTCGGCCAGCGAAATGCTGAAGGGCTCTTCGGCGGCGGCCCGTGCTTTTCGGCGCGGCGCGACAGGCAACGCCAGCATGCCGGCCGAGGCACAACCCAACGCCAGGAACGTACGACGCTTCATGTTTCCCTCGCTTTCTGCTCCAACCCAGACTTAGAGCGACAGTGTGACCCATTGAACCCGGGGTGTGCAACCCGCGCCGGATGGCGTGCACCGCTGACAGGTTCTTGTCACATTGCCAACGCTCCACCGCTCTGGCAGCCGCGTCGGACACAAGAGCACTCGTGATTAATCCGGCTAATCCCTTGCGCGGAAAGCACTTCTGTGCGGCACGGCACTTGGCACGCCCCGTGCTTGACGACTCCTCTGGAATTGAACGCGGCCCCGGACTGGAGGGATTGACCATGAAACGAATCGCCACACTGACCCTGTTGAGCGTCTTGCTGTTGACGGCATCGTCGGAAGCGCTCGTCCTCTATGCCCGGAACGTTTCCATCAAGCAAGTCCCCGAAGGTTATCTCTATGCGAATGGCGAAACCGCGGAGTACATTGACATTCCGCAGGACGGAATCTATCAGGTGGCGGTGTTGGCGCTGGGCACGCCGTGCGCGGGCGTGTGGCCCGTGATGGCCCTCAGCCTCGACGGATTCCCCCGGCAGTCCGTGAGCGTGGGCAGCAGCACGATGCAGCAGTACAACTTCTCGGTGCAGCTCAGTGCCGGGGTCCACACGCTTGGCTTCGCCTTTCTGAACAACGCCGCTGACGGCGCCGAAGACCGCAACCTCTATCTGGACGCGATGGCGGTATACTCGCCGCAAGGGGTTGCGGACGCGGTCACGGCCACCCAGGCGGACTGGTTTGCGGACACGCAAACGCGCGAGGCCGTTCTGCTCCAGCAAACGAACGCGGCCATTCAGACCTACCGCATGGGCCCCGCAAGTGTCATGGTCAAAGAC
This sequence comes from Candidatus Hydrogenedentota bacterium, assembly GCA_903837785.1. Classification (GTDB taxonomy): domain Bacteria; phylum Hydrogenedentota; class Hydrogenedentia; order Hydrogenedentales; family CAILVY01; genus CAILVY01. Next base: position 13,747 of record CAILVY010000119.1, on the reverse strand, counting down.
GCGTCGGGCAATGCCCTTTCCGGGGCGACCGTGACGGTTGAACAGCTGCAGCACGACTTTCTCTTTGGCGCGAATCTCTGCGGGTATCAGGCCTACGACACGGCGGAGAAGAACGCCACGTATCTGCAGCGCTTTTCCGAGGTCTTCAATTACGCCACGGTCCCCTTCTACTGGTCGCAGATTGAGCCGGTGCAGGGCCAGCCGAACTACGCATGGACCGACGCAATGGTGAACTGGTGCGTGGCGAACAAGATCCAGGTCAAGGGACACGCGCTGCTGTGGGCGTATGCCGCGGCCCTGCCGAGCTGGACGAACGGCATCCCCACGGCGGCCGTGCAGCAGGCCCATGTGACCGAGATCATGCAGCGTTACGCCGGATTGATTGGCAATTGGGAAGTCGTGAATGAGCCGGTCAACGCGCCGGGGATGTCCATGGACAATCCGTACCGCTGGGCGCGTGCACTCGATCCGGACGGCACCCTGATCTCGAATGAATACGGCCATTTCTACAATGGACTTCAAGCGCACTACGACCTGCTGAACAATGCCCTCGCCAGCGGAACGCCGTTGGACGCCGTCGGATTCCAGGCGCACGCCCCCGCCGACACGGCCTTCCCGCTCGAGCACGTCCAATACGTGCTGAACAAATACGCGGCGCTGAACCGCCAGATCCATGTCACGGAGTTTACCCCGCCCTCGAATGGACATGCGGTGCTGGGTTCGACGTGGCGCGGCACCTGGACCGAGGCGCAGCAGGCCGATTACGCCGAGGACTTCTACCGCATGTGCTTCGCTCAGCCGTCGGTCTCCGCCATAAGCTGGTGGGATTTCACGGATGTCAATGCCTGGACGCCCAACGGCGGACTCCTTCGCAGCGACTTCAGCGCAAAGCCGGCCTACACTGCGATTCAGAACCTGATCCGCAGCGAATGGCACACGGGCAAGCAGGGCCAGACCACCGCGACGGGCGCCTTTGACTTCTCCGGCTTCTACGGCTCCTATCGCGTCACGGTTCAATTCGGCGGGATGAGCAAGCAGGTGGAGGTGCATGTGGCCAAAGGCGGCACGAACAGTTTCGCCGTGACGTTGGCGGTTCCCGTGGTTTCGGTGAACACGCTGCTCACGAAATCGACCCGGCCCACGCTCACGGGCACGTTCTCGAATGCGACGCAGGTCAAGGTGAGCGTCAACGGAAGCACCTGGTACAACGCTTCGCTCAGCGGTTCCTCGTGGAGCTATACGATGCCTGTCGCAGTGGCCGCGGGCGTCTACAATGTCCGTGCGCAGGCGCTGGATGCGTCGGGCAACAGCGTTACGGATGCCACAACGAACGAACTGACGGTTGACCTCACGGTTCCGGTCATCACGATGAATGGATCGAGTTCGGTTTCCGTCAGGCGCAATACGACGTACACGGATGCCGGCGCCACTGCGCAGGACAACGTCTCCGGCAACATCACCGCGCGCATCCAGGTGAGCGGTTCGGTCAACACGGCGGTGCTTGGCACGTACTACATCCGATACAACGTGACGGATGTCGCGGGCAACGCGGCCGTCCAGAAGACCCGGACAGTCAAAGTCATCCTCTAGGGTGTGTATATAGATTCCGCGCGGGCCCCCGGGGGCATCCCCGGGGGCGCGGCAATTTCCGGCCGACGCGGCAGTTGCGGGCGGGCGGTTCCGGGATTACACTCAGGGGAAGGAACGGAGAGGGGAGAAGATGCTAGAGTCGGTTGATCTCGATGCCAAGTGCTCGAAGGAAGACTACAAGGCCGCGATGGCGGACCTGGATCTGCGGTTGGGGGTCCTGCAGCGGAATCTGAAAGATGCGGGCATTCCCGTCCTTATCGTGTTCGAAGGATGGGACGCTTCCGGCAAGGGCATGGTGCTGGGCCGTTTGCTGGAAGCCTTCGACCCGCGCGGCTACAAGGTGCACCACATTGCGCCGCCGACGGAGGAGGAATCTCTCCATCCCGCCATGTGGCGATTCTGGAACCGGACCCCCGCCCAAGGCACTATTGCCATCTTCAATCACAGCTGGTACCGGCAGGTCGTGGACGACCGTTTCGACAACGGCCTGTCCGGCTTCGCGCTCGAAGCGGCGTATGAACGGATCCGCATCTTCGAGCGGAATCTCGCCGAAGGCGGCGCCATCATCGTCAAGTTCTTCTTGCACATCAGCAAAAAAGAACAGGCTAGGCGTTTTCGCAAGCTCGGAAAGGACAAGGTCTTCGCATGGCGCGTGGGCAAGGCCGAGAAGCGGCGCCACAAGCACTACGACGCGTATTGTGAGGCGCTCGAGAGCACCTTTGAGGAAACCTCGCGCCAGGAAGAGCCCTGGACGATTGTCCCGGCCACGGACGAACGCCACAGTATTCTGACGGTTGCCCGGACGCTGGCGGAAACCTTTGAGCGGGCGTTGGCGCGCCGCGCCGAGTGCTCCACCGGCGCGGTCGAATTTGCGCCGCGCCATTCGAGTCCGCTGGACGGGTTGGATGTCTCGGTCCGTTTGCCGCGAACGGAGTACAAGCAACGCCTGCCCGAACTGCAGGAAGAGCTGCGGCGCCTGCAGTACTTGTGCTATGTGCGGCGCCGTCCCGTGGTGATTGCGTATGAAGGCTGGGATGCGGGCGGCAAGGGCGGCAACATCAAGCGGATGCTCCGCAAACTCGACCCGCGCGGCTACGAGGTGATTCCGATCGCGGCGCCGCAGGGCGACGAGCGAACACATCATTATCTCTGGCGCTTCTGGCGGGCCCTGCCGAAGGCCGGCCATTTCACGGTATTCGACCGCACGTGGTACGGGCGGGTGCTTGTGGAGCGTGTCGAAGGCTTTGCCCGGTCGGGGGACTGGATGCGCGCGTACAGTGAGATCAACGAATTCGAGCAGCAGCTTGCGGAGTCCGGCGCGGTCGTGGTGAAGTTCTGGCTCCACATTTCAAAAGAGGAGCAACTGCGGCGCTTCAACGAGCGGCAGAGCACGCCGGCGAAGCAATGGAAGATTACGGAGGAGGACTGGCGGAACCGCGAGAAGTGGAACCAGTACTGGGAGGCCGTGTCGGACATGCTGGACCGCACGTCCACCGCCTACGCGCCCTGGACGATCATCGAGGGCGATGACAAGTGCCACGCGCGCGTGAAGACGCTGCAAACGCTTGTGGATCGCATTTCAAAGGAAGTTCCGGCCCTGAGCGAAAAGGACGCCTGACAACACGGGAGCAAGAGAAGCATGAATCGTCGTGATTTTCTGAAACACAGTGTCGCCGCCGGGGCCGCCGCAAGCGCCGGATTGTTCTCCCTCAAAGCACGCGGCGCCAACGACCGCGTCATCGTGGGTCTCATGGGCGCGGGCGGCCGGGGCAATTTCCTTGTGCAGGAGTTCGCGAAACGGCCGGATGTGGAGATCCGTTATATCGCCGATCCCGACAGCCGACGCCTCGAGGGCACGGCCAAGGCCGTGGAAGGCATCACAAAACAACGTCCCAAATGCGTCCAGGATTTCCGGCGCATGCTCGAGGACGCGGAAGTCAACGCGATTATCAACGCCACGCCGGATCATTGGCACGCTCCCGGAACGATCTTCGCCTGCCAGGCGGGCAAGGACGTGTACGTCGAGAAGCCCGCCTCGCACAGCATCTGGGAAGGCCGTAAGATGATTGAAGCGGCGCGAACGCACAAGCGGGTGGTGCAGGTGGGCGCGCAGGGGCGCAGCGGCGATTACTGCCGCGAGGCCATCGCATATGCGCACTCGGACAAGTTCGGCGACATCCATCTCGTCCGTGTGCTGAACAGCAAGCCGCGGGGCGCTTTCGCGAAGAAGCCCGATCTCCCCGGCCCGCCGGAAGGCGTGGACTACGACATGTGGCTGGGCGCAGCGCCCCTGCGCCCATTCAATGAGAACCGCTTCCACGGCGGATGGAACTGGTATTGGGACTACTCCGGCGGCGACATCATCAATGACGGGGTGCATCAAATCGACCTCGCGCGATGGCTGATCGGAAAGGACTATCCCGCCTTCGCCACGGCGGCGGGCGGGAAATGGGGCATGCCGGACGATCAGGATACGCCCGACACTTTCTGCGTGAACTGGGATTACGACGGGCTGACGATGGTTTTCGAGCAGGCGCAGTGGGCGCCCTATCTGAACAAGACGCCGCTCGAACTGCGCGACGTGGACGAGTTCCCCAACTGGCCCTTTAACGGCACCCGCATCGAGGTCTACGGCACGCGCGAAATGATGTATTTCGGACGCCACGGAGACGGCTGGCAGGCCTTCGGCAGCGACGGCAAGCCGGTGGCGGGACAGCCCGGCAAGTTCACCCCGATGAACACCGGGCACATTGCCAATTTCATCGACTGCATCCGCTCGCGCAACCTGCCGAATGGCGACATCGAGCAACTCCATCTCTCAACCCTGCTCTGCCACTATGGCAACATCGCCTACCGCGTTGGGCGCCGCGTCCAAATTGATGCGAAGACCGAGGGATTCCTCGACGATGCCGACGCCAATGCGCTCGTGAAGCGCAGCTATCGGGCCCCGTGGGTGATCCCCGATGTCGTTTAGGCGAAGGGGCTTTCGTGAAATTCACAGGGACCAAGCACTCGATGCCGATCAACAAGAACCGCTGCATAGCCCGAAAAACCGGCCAAAATACGGGCTGCGCCAAAATTTCTCTTGACACAAATGCAGATAGTGTTTAAGCTACCTCGCGTAAGCCCAAGGTGGAGAAGAATGTCATGGAAAATCCCCTCCAGCACGAGACATTCCAGGGGCTTCAATCCGCCCTCGATACAGAGCAGGCTCGTGCATTGTCGATCCATAAGGCCTTCGCGGAACAGTTGACCAAGGTGCAGCAGGCCCTGGGCGAACTGGCGCGCATCGTCGATGCGGAGCAGTCCAATCTCGAAACGGCGGCGGCGGAGACGCAGCAGCGGCTGGGCACCTTCAAGGAGTTTTTGGGAAAAGGCTTGGGCGGCGGCGACGAGGCACGGAAGCGGGTTACGGAACTCGAAGCCGAACTGGCCGCGCGCGCGGAGGCGCTGAAGGCGTCCGAAGATCGCTTTGCCGCGCTGGATCTGCAACTTGGCGAGCAGGCTGCTGCCGCGCTTGCATCCCGCGAGCGCATTGTCGCGCTCGAATCCAGTCTGCAGGAGGAGAAAGCGCGCGCGGAGCGCGCGGAGGCCGAGTTGCGGGAGCACCTCGAGGCGGGTGAAGGCGCACAGGCCGCGGTGGACGCGTTGCGCGCTTCAGAACAGAGCACGCGCGAGGAATTGGAGACTGCCCGGGCGCGGCTGGTCGCCGTGGAAGCGGCCCAGGACGACACGGAGGCGGCATTCGAGCGGGCGAACAACGAAGTGAAGTCATTGCGGGAACAGGCCGCGCAACTGGAAGCGGCGCTGCAGGAACGCGACGCGAAGCTGCAGCAACTGGCGCAGTTCGAAACGGAATCCCGCTCGGAGCATGAACGCGCCGACAGCCTCGCGGCGCAGTTGGAGACGGCTGCCCGTGATCGCGATGACGCCCGCGGGCGCCTCGAAGAGATCGAGGCCGGCCTGAAAGCGGAGCGTGAACGGGCCGCGGATCTGGAGCGGCAGCTGCAGGAAGAGGCGGCGCGCGGGAAGAAGTCGGTGCTTGCGGCGCAGTTGGCGGATGCCATCAAGGAAGGCGAAGAGGCTCAGGAAGAGCTGCGGCAGGTGAAGGAAGAACTCGAACGGCTGCGCCAGGAACGCGGGGGGAACCTCCCCGAACTGTTGGCCGCGGCTGCCAGGAAGATCAGCGCGCAGAAACGCACGATCGGCGAAATCCTGGTGGAAGCCGGCCTCATCACCCACGAGCAGCTCGAACAGGGCCTGGACGAACAGCGCCGGAATCCGAACCGCCATCTGGGCGTGATCCTGGTGGAACTCGGGTTTGCGGACGAGGAAACGATCGCCCATGCGTTGGCGGTGCAGTGCGGCGTGAAGCTGGTTCGGCTGAGCGAAGTGCCCATCGCGCCGGAGGCCGCCGCCCTCATCAACGAGCGTCTGGCCAACCAGCGGGTCTGCATCCCGATTCACGCGAATGTGGATACGGTTGTCCTGGCCATGGCCAATCCCCTGGATCTCGTGGCAATCGAGGACATCGAGCGCGCCACGAACCGCAAGGCCGAGATTGTCGTCGCCACGCCCTCGGACGTGAAAGAAGCGATCACGAAGTACTACTGGGAACCCGTGTGAGGCATTTCACGGGCGGGTGAATTTCAGGGGATGCTCTGGTGATCGCAATTCCGGACACGGTACCAGCAGAGCAGATCGTGGCGTTTGGGGAGGGGCGGATTGGCGCCGGCCGGCGCATCCACGTAGGCGAATCCCACCGACGAGAAGGCGAAGGGACGCAGGCGCTTCGGTTCCCACGGATTGACGAAGGTCATCCTGAAGCGCTGTCCGAACCGGAACGCGTCTCCTTCGTGCACCCGGTACATGGCCACGGAAGCGCTCAGGGCATCCTTCACCGGCACGCCGTGAAGCGGTCCGTGGAAGATGCCTTCGCGGAAATACCAGCCGCCCAGAAAATAGTCTTCGAGGCCGGTGCCCGTGATTCGCGGCGCATCCCAGTCTTCGTCGACGTAGACGTATTCCGGCGCTTCCAGAAAACTCAGGTAATTGCGGTCGCGCCCCTGCATGGACACGGCGCAGCCCGCGAAATGCCCCGCGCCGGCGAATTCCGCCACGAGCACCGGGTCCGGGCCGTCGTTTCTTCCGGTGTGGAACTGGGCATGGAACCAGCCCGCGTCGTCCGGAAGGGCGTCATCAAGTTGATAGAGCACGTTCATGAAGATGTCCGTGTCGATTTCTTCGTCGAGGTTCTCGACTTCAATCCGGAATCCCTTGCGGAAGGGCATGGGGAACTTGCAGAAGAAGCCGCCGCTGGACATGCCGAAGTACTTCGAAGCAAAACTCGCGACCTCGCAGAGGCCGATGCCGAAGAAATCGCCGACGGGCGCTTCAATCGCGGGCTTGTCCGCGCCGTCCCAGTAGATGCGCAGAATGAGTGTCTTGAGGATGGACTGGTTGATGGGCGCATCGGAGTTCCAGTGCTGCCAGAACCAGCCCGGGAAGGTCATCCACAGGTTGGCGATGTAGCCCTTTCCCTGCACCTCGCCCACCGTCACTTTTTTGCCCCGGGGCACGGGCAACGTTTTTGAGCGTTTGCCTAAGTCGAACGTGGTGAACTGCCTCGTCTTCTGATTGCGCCGCCGCGCCACATCGAGCGCGCCGACATTTGCCAGATCCATCATGCTGCTTTCCTTCGCCGTACCCTGCCCGGCCTGGGAGGACAATTCCCTGCGGCTCTGTGCGGCCCGCCACGCCCTCTTATAGTGCAATTCCGGCTCCCGAGGCAAGCTGGGCCTTCCACCCCGCCATGGGTGCGTTGGTGTTCTTTCCGGGGGCGAAGACATCATTTCTTCAGGTTTTGGGGGTATTTTCCCGAGGAGCGGGGGCAGGGCGGGGCGCTTCGGAGGAGGGTACGGGGGGAATTGCGGTCTTAAACACTGGCGAACAAAGGACTTGCAAGCGCGGTGGAGACTTCGTATAATTCATGGTGTTGTTAAGTGGCTTCGTGTAGAGCGCGTTCGGGGGCGTTCGCGCTGATGAATCGAGAAGAGGAGGGTCCGGCCCGTGACAATGACCAAGCGCGAACTGGTGATTGCGGTAGCGAACAAGCTGGGGATGACGCAAAGCGATGTGGCCAGGATCATCGAAGGCACCTTCGATACCATTTCGCAATCTCTGGCCGAGGGGCACCGGTGGGAGTTGCGCGATTTTGGCGTGTTCGAAGTGAAGACACGCGCGTCGCGCATCGGCCGCAATCCGCGCACGGGGGATCAGGTGCCGGTGCCTGAACGCCGCGTGGTAACGTTTCGTCCGGGCAAGCGCATGAAGGAAGAAGTTGGCGGGGAATCGGACGGCGAGGACGAAATGTCCCCGGCCTCAGATCTTCCCGCCTGAGCCCGCCGGGCGCGCGCACGTGATACGCATTCTCTCCGCGGATACAAGCACCAGCATCAATACCGTGGCCGTGTGTGAAGCGGAATCCACGTCAACGGCTCCCCGTTTGCTGGCCGAGGTGGTTATCGAGTGCCGCAGGCTGCATGCGGAGCGGCTCATTGCCACGATCGACTGGGTGCTCCGCGAGGCCGGCCTCGGGCTCGACGACATCAACACGCTTGCGGTGTCGAACGGGCCGGGTTCGTTCACGGGGCTTCGCATTGGCGCGGCGACGTGGAAGGGCCTTGCGTTCGCAAAGCATCTCCCGCTGGTGGGGGTGCCGACGCTCGATGCGTTGACCCGTAATCTTCACGTGTGCGACGGGGTGGTCTGCGCGGTGCTGGACGCGCGCATGAAAGAGGTCTTTGGCGCGGTCTATCGTTTTTCGGGAGGCGTGCGGAAGACGCTTACGCCGGATCGCGTGTGTCCGATCGAGTCATTGCTCGAGGGGATGAACGGGCCAGTCCACTTCCTGGGCGACGGTGCCTCGGTCTATCGGGAGCGCATTCTGGCGTGCACGCCGGAACCCATCTTCGTGCCGACGTATCTTGCGCTGCCGCGCGCGTCTTCCGTGGCGGCCGAGGCGTTGGCGATGCTGGAGCACGGCGCTTCGTCTGATCCCGCGCTGCTGCATCCCGTGTATCTTCGCGCTTCGCAGCCGGAGATGCTTCGCGCGGCGCGCGCTCAGAAGGCCGGCGGTGGATGACCGACCCCCGTCACAGCGTGGTGCGTTTTGCGCGCCTCTCCCATGAACACATTCCGCTGTTGCTTCCCATTGAAATCGAGACGTATCCCGATCCGTGGACGCACGGGCTGTTCCGGCAGGAGGTCGAAAACGGCGCGTCCCATTTCGTGGTGGCGACCATCGGGGGGAAGATCGTGGGCTACGGCGGATATTGGCTGCTGCTTGACGAGGCGCACATCACAAAGCTCACCGTGGACCCGCAGGTGCAACGCTGCGGGCTCGGCGAACGCTTGATGCAGTATCTTATCCGGCGCGCGCGCCGGGCCGGGGCGGTCGTGATGCGGCTTGAAGTCCGCGAGAGCAACCTTCCCGCCCGCAGGCTCTACGAGAAGCTCGGGTTCCATGAGGTCGGCCTTCGCAAGGGGTATTACGCGAAGACGAACGAGGCCGCGGTGGTCATGGCGCGCACACTGGATACGGCAGCGCCCCAGGGCTGAGCGCCGCTTCGTTCGGCCGGTCGCGGCTACCCTCCCTGCCCCCCCCGCACGCGGGGGGGGGGTGAAGCAATCAGAAGATGACCGTGGGACTGGGGCGCATGCAGACGCGACGTCCTCGTCGCGTCTTGCAGGGCGGGGATGACGGGACGCGGCGCTTTACGTTCCGGGGGCCGTTTGTGCCATACTGGGGTGGCTCTCACATAAGGTGGAAGGAGGAGACCGCATGAACTGCGCAACCATGACTTCTTTGCGGACGCTGGGCTGTATGCTTTGCCTCGTGTCTCTTCTGGCGCCGGGGGCGCGGGCGGAACAGAAGACCCGGCCCATGCTCTGGGAAATTGGAGCCTCCGACAAAAGTGCGGCGGAGTTTGCGTTGTCGCCGAAAGGCTTCAAGACGTTCCAGCAGGACGGGGTGTTCATAATCGGGGCGTCCACGCCGGGGCGGGACTGGCCGTACGTGCAGCCCGGCCCGAAGGATGAGTGGGGCGGGGAACGTTCCCATACCTTCGCCATCCTCTTCACGCTGAAGAAGGTGTCGCACAAGGGCACATGCACGTTGTTACTCGACGCGCTGGATGCATCGTCGACTTCGGCGCCGGAAATTCAGATTCATGTGAACGGCACGTCGGTGATCAAGCGGTCATTGCTCAAGGGCGCGGGCGACGCGACAATCAACGGCGATTTCAGCCAGGCCAAGCCGCACCGGCTCAGTGCGTCCTTTCCCGTAACGCACCTGAAGGCCGGCGACAACGAAATCACGATCACCACGGAGCGGGGCAGTTGGTTTCTGTACGACCGGGTGGCGCTGTCCACGCCGCGCGGGACGAAATTGGCCAAGACGGCCGGGCCGTGCACGATCCCGGGGGAGACGCGGGTGCCGCCCGTGCTCGTGACCCGTAACGGCCAGGAGAAGCAGTTGGCGCGTTGGACAGTGCGCCACTACGGCGCGGCGGAAGCGGCGCAGGTGAGCGTCAAGGGGCTCGAGCCGGTATCGGCCACGCTGGAGAACGGCGAACAGCAAATCGACGTGCCGTTGCCGGTGGTGGAGAAGGAGACGTCCTTCGAATTCCGGCTCTCGGTAGCGGGACGCGCTGTCGACGCCCGCACAATCACGTTGAAGCCGCAACGGCGTTGGACAGTGTATCTGCTGCATCACACGCACCTGGACATTGGCTACACGCACGTGCAGACGGACGTCGAGGCCAAGCAGTGGGAACACATCGAGAATGCGCTGAAGCTGGCGCGGGCCACCGCCGAGTACCCGTCCGAAGCCCGTTTCAAGTGGCTGCCGGAAGGGTTGTGGGCGGTGGACAGCTATCTGAAGCGGGCCACGCCGGAGAAGAAGCAGGAGTTCATCGATGCGGTGAAAGCCGGGACCATCGGGCTGGATGCGCTGTACGGAAACGAACTCACGGCATTGTGCCGACCCGAAGAGCTGATCGAACTCACGGGCTACGCGCGCCGGTTGACGCAGGAATACGGCGTCAAGATCGACAGCGCCATGATCTCGGACGTGCCGGGCTACACGTGGGGGTTGGTGCCCGTGCTGGCGCAGAGCGGGGTGAAGTTCTTCTCGATAGGCCCGAACGCCGGGCATCGCATCGGCCACACGCTCAAGGAGTGGGGGGGCAAGCCCTTCTACTGGGTCTCGCCCGCGGGCGACGAGAAAGTGCTCTGTTGGGTGGACGCGAAGGCGTACTCGTGGTTCCATTCGGGTCCGCTGCGTGATGAGAACAAGCTGCTGGACTATTTGAACGAACTTGATGCGGCGAAGTTTCCGTACGACCTGCTTCCGGTTCGCTACAACATCGGCGGAGACAATGGGCCGCCGGACGCGAAGTTGCCGGACTTTGTTCGGGACTGGAATGCGAGATACGCCTCGCCCAAGCTCGTGATAGCGACGCCCAGCGAGGCCTTCGGCGCCTTCGAAGCGCGTTATGGCGCGCAACTTCCGAAAGTGACGGGCGATTTCACACCGTATTGGGAGGACGGGGCGGCTTCGTCGGCGCTGGAGACCGGCATCAACCGCGCGGCGGCCGAGCGGATTGTACAGGCGCAGGCGGTCTGGGCGATGCTTGATCCGAAGCACTATCCGGCCGCGGCAATGCAGGAGGCGTGGCGCAACGTGATTCTCTATGACGAGCACACGTGGGGCGCGTACAACAGCATCAGCGAGCCGCAGCATCCGTTCGTTTTGAGCCAATGGAAGATCAAGCAGGCGTTCGCACTGGAAGCGGAGCAGCAGTCGCGCGCGCTCCTCAATCAGGCGCTGCGGCCGAAGAAGAAGGGGGAAGTGAACCGGATCCAGGTGTTCAATACGAACAACTGGCCGCGTACGGACCTGGTTATTCTGCCGAAATCATGGGATCTGCCCGGGAACCGCGTGACGTCGGCCAACGGCCGCACGGCGCCGTCGCAGCGCCTTTCGACCGGCGAGCTGGCGTTCCTGGCCGAACAGGTGCCGGCGCTGGGTGCGGCGGAATACACGATTGCGCCGGGCAAGGCGAAAGCGCCGAAGCAGCCGGCCAGGGCCCAGCAGATGACCCTCTCGAACGGACTGCTGGAAGTCTCCTTCGGCGGGGGCACCGGGGCGATTGCCAGCGTGAAGAGCAACGGATACGAGTGGGTGAACCGGGAAGCGGGCACCGGGCTGAACGATTACGTGTATGAAGCGGGCCGCGACCCGAAGAACCTCCAGGGAGTGACCGCGGCGACCATCTCCGTGAAGGAAGCCGGGCCGCTCGTGGCCTCGCTGGTAGCCGAGTCGGCGGCGCCGGGCTGCCGCAGGTTGAGCCGGGAAATCATGCTGATCGCGGGCCTCGATCGTCTCGACATCGAGAACATCCCGGACAAGGAGAATGTGTACACGCCCGAATCCGTGCACTTCGCCTTTCCCTTCCGCATTCCGGACGGCGTGGCGCGGATGGATCTGCCGTGGTCCGTGGCGCGGCCGGACGCCGATCAGCTTCCGGGCTCCTGCAAGAATTACTTCACGGTGCAGCGCTGGGTCGACATCTCGAACCAGGAGCGGGGCGTGACGTGGTCCGTGAACGAGGCGCCGATGCTGGAATTCGGCGCGGTCACGGTGGACTGGAAGGCGGTGGGCTGGCTCACGGAGACGAAGCAGCCGGTGACTACGCTGTATTCCTACGTGATGAACAATTACTGGGAGACGAACTACAAGGCGAGTCAGGAAGGCCCCACGCCGTTCCGCTATTCGCTGCAACTGCACGGGGCGTATGATGCGGCGCGGGCGCAGCGTTTCGGAATCGAGCGGAGCCAGCCGCTGATCGCGGTGCCTGTCGGCGAGAAGCGGGCGGCGCCCGAGCCTCGGGTACGGGTGGAGGGAGACGGGATCGTCGTGACGGCGTTCAAGCCGAGCGATGATGGCAAAGCCCTGATCCTTCGGCTGTTCAACGCAACCGAAACGCCGCGCACCGCGAAAGTGGTCTGGAACAAGCCCGACCCGAAGCGGGTGGAACTGAGCACGATTTCCGAGGCGCCGGGAAGCGAATGCAAGGGACCCGTCGCGCTGGCGCCGTGGCAGTTCGTCACGTTGCGCGCGGTGTTGAAATAGAGGAGGCCAGGCATGACAGCACGTGAACGCATACTCGCCGCATTGAATCATCGCGAGCCGGACCGGGTGCCGATCGATCTCTCCGGGCACCGCTCCTCGGGCATCTCCGCCATTGCATATCCCCGGTTGCGCGCGCATCTGGGCCTGCCGCCCACGCCTGTCCGGGTCTATGATCCCATCCAGCAACTGGCCATTGTGGACGCGGATGTCCTGGACCGGTTCTGCGTGGACACGATTGAACTGGGCCGGGCCTTTGCCCTGGGGGACCGCCACTGGGCCCCTTGGACGTTACCCGATGGAACGTTGTGCCAGATGCCCGCGTGGGCGCTGCCGGAGCGGGATGGCGGGCGCTGGGTGATCCGTTCGAAGAGCGGCCGGGAACTTGCCGTCATGCCGGACGGTGCCCTCTACTTTGAGCAGGTCTACTGGCCCTTCATCTCGGAGGAGGACGATCCCGCCCGGATTCCGTGGGCGATGGGCGAATCCATGTGGACCGCCATCGGGTCGCCGCCGGGTCCGGAAATCGCCGGTCCGGACGGACCGCGGCATTTTGCTGAAACCGCCCAGGCATTCCGGGCCAGGACGGAGCGCGCCATCGTTGGACTTTTCGGCGGGAATCTGCTGGAAGTAGGCCAGTTCTTCTATCGAAACGACAACTTCCTCTTGATGCTCGCAGCGGAGTCGGAGCGGGTCCACCGCTTCCTGGACAAGCTGCTCGAGTTCCACCTGGCGAATTTGGAGCGCTTTCTGAGTGCTGTGGGGGCGTCCATCGATATCATTCTGTTCGGGGATGACCTCGGCATGCAGCATGGCCCGCAGATCTCGCCCGCCATGTACCGCGAGTTCTTCAAGCCGCGCCATGCGGCGATGTGGAAACGGGCGAAGGAACTCGCCGACGTCAAAGTGATGCTGCACTGTTGCGGCGGGGTTCGCGAGTTGCTGCCGGACCTGATTGAGGCC
>CAILVY010000118.1 GCA_903837785.1 Candidatus Hydrogenedentota bacterium | reverse complement strand
TACGCGATTCAAGTGACAGATCCCGCGATGCTGACGCAGTTCATCGACGCGGCCGGCCTTCTGGTGGGCGCGCCGGTGTATCAGACGGCGGCACAGTGGGGCGTCATCGCCACGGCCACGCCGCTTGCGGAGTGTTCCGATTATCTCGTGGCCGTCATTGCGCGCAATGCCGACAGTGTGGACACGATGCCAGGCCCGGCGGCCACCGCAACCACGTTGGACGGCACGGCGCCGACCGGCACGATCGCGATTAACGGCGGCGCGGTCGCGACCAACCAGCTCAACGTCACGCTGACCCTGTCCGCGATGGACGCGTGCTCGGGCGTGAGTGACATGCAGTTCAGTAACGATCAAGCCACGTGGAGCGGCTTCGAGATGTTCGCGGTCACGCGCGCAGACTGGAGCCTGACCCCCGGTGACGGGCCTAAGACCGTCTATGTCCAGTTCAGGGACACGCAGGGCAACGTCTCGCTGCCGTTTGCGGCGAGCGCCAGTATCGTGCTGGATCAGGCGGCGCCCATGGTGCTTTCCGTCGCTCGTGCGGGCGCCAATCCGACGAACGCAGCGAGCGTGGACTTCACGGTTACGTTTGACGGACCTGTTGCCGGCGTGGACGCCACGGATTTCATCGTGACGGCTACCGGTGTGACGGGCGCGGCGGTTGGCACCGTCACTGGCGCGGATGCGGTTTACACGGTTTCCGTGTCTACCGGCACGGGAGACGGCACCATCCGCCTGGACGTGGTCGATGATGATTCCATACTGGACTTGGCGGGGAATCCGCTGGGCGGCGTGGGCGCCGGCAACGGCGGCTTCACGGCCGGCGAGGCCTACAACATCGCCAAGACGCCCACCACCTACTATGTGGACGCGGCGCATGGTCCCGGCGGCGACGGCTCGATCGGAAATCCGTTCGGCACGATTGCCGAGGCTGTCGCGGTGACGCTCGCGGACCGGGGTGACACGATCCGGGTGGTTGCTGCGAAAACGTACGTGGAAGCGCTGACGCTCAAGGCCCAGACCACGCTGATCAGCCTGGATGGCGCCGCCGCGACGTGGATCACGGCCCCGGCCGCCGCGCCGGCCGTGCTGACCGCGGCAAACAACTGCGTGGTGCGCGGTTTCACGCTGATTGCCGACCCGGCGGGTGTGGGCCTCCTGGCGCCGGACCTGGCGGCCGTGGAAGTCACGAACTGCGTGTTCGACGAGGGCACGACCGGCCTCGTGGCAAACCCGAACACCGCGCTGATCGTGGAAAACTGCACGTTCCATGCCGCGAGCCTGGAGTGCGTGCAGGTGAGCGCCACGGCTTCCCTGACGCGAATCAAGAACAGCATCTTCGCGAACAGCCCGACCGGCATTCTGATTCAGCCGGGCGGTGCGGTCGCGGAGGAGAGCTACAATGACTTCTTCATGGTCACGACCCCCATCGACGCCGGGACCGTGGCGGGCACCGACCTGGCGGTGGACCCGATGTTTATGAGCGCGGCCACCCGGAATTACCACCTGCAGCGGGCGTCACTGTGCCGCGATGCGGGCGACCCCGCCGCGCTGTACAATGACCTCGACGGCACCCGCAATGACCTCGGCGCCGATGGCGGTCCCTTCGGCATTCTGTTCGTGCCGTGCGGCAGCCAGTGGCACACCGCAGACCAGACGCACGACAATCAGATTGACCTGTCGGAGTTGCTGCGGGTCATCCAGTTCTTCAACTCGCACGGGCTGCACTGCGAAGATGTTCCGGGCACCACGGAGGACGGATACGTTCCGGGACCGGGCGTGAATCAGACGTGCTGCTCGCACAACAGCGACTACAATCCGCAAGACTGGCAGGTGGATCTGTCGGAGTTGCTCCGTCTCATCCAGTTCTTCAATTCGGGCGGCTACAATGCGTGTCCGGATGCGATCCCGCCGACGGAAGACGGCTTCTGTGTGGGATTGCTCTAAACCTCCCGCGACGTAATCGCACCGGGTGGCGCGGCCTCAGGCTGCGCCACCCTTGCTCTATTGCTTTGCCGCTGCGGGCTGGCCCGCCGGAATCAGTCTGATCCGGTACGGCGCCACGCGGCATGTGTCCTGCCCCGGCACCTGGACCGCTGCCTCCGTGTCGCTGTAGTTCAGCACCGCCAGAACCCCGGTTTGCAGCGCGCTGACATACACCTCGGCCGGCTTCTCTGTGCGGAGCATGGCTTGCGTCAACGGGTCGAGGCCGTTCATCACCAGCAACTCCTGCTTGACCCGGTCGGCGAAGCGGTGCGGCGGCTCCCGGTCTTCGTTGATCATAACCGCGCGCCCATCTCCGGTATCGCCGCCCAGCCACCGCGTCTGCACCGCACGGTCTTCCTCGATGCTTTGCAGCGGAAGGCGGTCCCAGTAGTTGCAGAGAACCGTTCCGCCGCCGCGAACCCAGCGGTCAATCGTGTTGAGTACATCGGCTTCGACAGTGGGGCTCCAGGCCAGGACAAGCGCCTTGTAACGCTTCAAAGCGCCTTCCATAATCATGCGCTCACTGCAGAAATCGAAATCGAGGTGGGGCCGCAATGCCGCGATGCGCTGATAGAAACTTGATGCGTACAGGTTGCGGAACACGCCGTCATCCAGCTTCGATTGCGTGTCCGGATAGAGGACGGCCACGTCAATGACCGGCTCGGCCCGCTGGTCGAGCAGCGGCGCCAGCGCCAACCAAGCTTGAATGCTTTCGTTGTTCAGGATGTTCGGGTTGTAGAAGAAAAGGTGCTGGCCGTTGTTGATAAGGAGATTGTAGATACGTGAGGCCACGCCTTTGGCGGAATTGAATCCCGCGGGCTCGGAGCCGAACGGAACGCCGTAGAAGCGCGCCGCGGAGGACATCATCCGGGTGACCTGAAAGTTCTGCGCATAGCTGTCCGTCTCGTTCGTGGCGCGGATGCCGCCGTGAATCTTCGTCATGCTTTGCGTCTGGTCCGTGAAGTCCGTGCCGCTCTCCACAAAGCCCCAGCCGCCCGCGGACTGGTAAATCGGCGTGTTCGGCATGGCCTCGCGCGCCCACAGCGCCCACCGCTCGCACCAGTCGCTCATCGTGCCCATGTACCAGTCCACGAAGTCCTTGCGTTTGCGCCCGTTCTCCGCGAACTGCGGAATGAAGCACTTCACGTCTTCCCACTGCGCACAGTGCGCGCCCCAGGCCTTGTTCAATGCTTCGATGGAGCTGTAATGTCCCTGCAGCCACTTCTCGAAATGAGGGGAGGCGTGTTTGTCGCCGGCCCACCACCCGATGTGGATGTGCTCCGTCTTGCCGGCATAGCCCCAATTGCCGCCTGCGGGGTATTGCGATTCGCCGAAGTTCCCGCTTGGCCCCAGGCGCACGCCGAGCACGCGTCCGCCCGGCTCGTAGTGCCTTCCGAATTCGTTCAGGAACGCGCGCACATGCGGCGTCTGATTCTCGCAGAAGATGCTTTGAATGTTATTGCCTTTGCCATGTTCCAGGCAGACAAAGCCTTCGTTCTGCGGGGAATCGTGATACCACGTGGGGAGGGTGTATGCAGAGCCCACGATGAGCAACGGGAACCACTTCAGGTTGTGACGCGCGGCCTCCGCCACGATGGCATCATAAAAGGTCCAATCGAAACGGCCAGGCTCGGGTTCGACGAAGTTCCACTTTACGTAGCTTTCGACGCCCGTGAAGCCGAGCGCGGCGGCTTTGGGACACAACTCGCGCATCGACTTCAATGCGTCCGGCAGGCCATCCGGCGATTTTGCATCCGCGCCCACGGACAGCACGAGCTGCATCGGACGCGACAGCACCACGCGGGACACAGCCTCCACCGGGACCTCGGCCTTCACCGCCTCCAGCTCGCCTTCGTCCAGGGAGGTCGTCAGTGCAAGGTGCCGGATGCTTTCGAGGCCGCGTACCTGGAGAAGCGACGACGCGTTCTGCGCGCCGCCAAACCGCGGGCGGGGTAACCGAAACAGCGCGCGGCGCGGATGGTTCGTCCCGAGGCATGTGTCCCCCGCCAACGCTTCGGCCGAGGCCTGGCCTGGCTCGAGTTGTGGCCCTGCTTTCTTGGCAGAAGCCTCCCCCGTATAGAGAACCTGGATGATCGAGACCGTCGTATCGAGATGCTCAAGAGAAAGAAAAACCTCGGGAGCGTCTTTGGGGAAGTTCTCCGGAACGCGAAACGTCAAACCCAGTCTATCGAAAGCGCCCGAGGCTGGAGAGAGCACCGGAACTTCGCCAATCGCACAGTGCCGCGCCGGAGACTTCGCATCTTCGGCAAGCTGCAGGTTCTCCGGTTGCTGGGGGCTGCCCGCGGAGAATACCGCCTGCTCCGCGGCGGCGCCAACGGCCAGGACGAAAACAATAACGAAGAAACAGACTGCCTTCATTGCGTTCCTCTCGAGTCTTTCCTGGAATGGTTGTCCGGATCACGAGTCGTGCGAAAGCGCCCAAGAGTACCACACCTCTCTGTCCGGATTGCGAGCCTCATGGCCCCGGTCCCTGAGCAGGCACTTGGATTTCCCGTGTCAACGTCGAAGGCGGTTAAGAATGGATGATGCGCCCTGCCGGCTTCGGCTGCTGGAACCGGCATCCCTGAAGATGATGCCTCGTTCTGTTCATGTGCAGGTCGTGCTGAGCCGGGCGGGGACGCCTGTTTACAGAACCCGGGTATGTTCCCTGTCCTGTGCCTGTTTCAGAAGCGCGCGCAAGAGTTTCAGTTCGTCCGGATGCTGCTTGGCGAGGTTCCTCGATTCCGCTAGGTCGTCCTCCAGATTGTACAATTCCGGGTCACTATCGTTGTCACGCCGCTTCGTTATGAGCTTCCAGGGGCCGCGGCGGAGACCGAGGGGACCGCGCCCCCCGGTGTGCAGCACGAGATGATCTCGCAGTGGCTTCTTGGGCTCGGCGCCGAGCAGGGCCGGCAGCATGTTGAAACTGTCGGGTCCGGCAGCGCCTTCGAGTTTACATCCGGCCGCGGCGGCGAACGTGGCCATCATGTCCACGAGTCCGAGCAGTTGGCCTGAGGTGCTGCCCGCCGGGATGCGGCCGGGCCACCGGGCGAGCAAGGGAACGCGGTGCCCGCCCTCGTACAGCAAGCCCTTCTCTCCGCGCAGGAGGCCGTTGGGTGGTTGACGCGCGTGCAGGGCATTCGTGCCATCGTCGTATGTGTCCTTGATCGCGCCGCCGTTGTCGCTGCTGAAGAGGATGAGAGTGTCGTCCGCGAGTTTGAGCCGGTCCAGCGTGTCGAGGATCGTGCCCACGCTCCAATCCAGTTCGTGCAGCACGTCGCCCCGGACGCCGCAACCGCTCGTGCCGCGAAAACGCGCGTGGGGGGCCATGGGCTCGTGAATGTCGTGTGGCGCGAAGTAGAGGAAGAAGGGGCGTTCCTTGTTCCCCTCAATGAAGCCCACCGCTTTGGACGTGAACGTGTCCGCCATGTCCTCGTCCACCCAGCGGGCCGCCTTCCCGCCGCTCATGTAGCCGATGCGGCTGATGCCGTTGACGATGGTCTTGGAATGCGAAACGTCCGATTTCATCTTGAGCAACTCGGGATGCTCCGCGCCCGTCGCGTCATCGCCGACCTTGTCTCCGTAGCTGACCCGGATGGGGTCGTTGGGGTCCAATCCTACCACCCGCCGGTCTTCCACGTACACGCACGGCACCCGGTCGTTCGTCGCCGGGTAGAAGAACGCATAGTCGAATCCCACGTCCGCGGGGCCCGGCCGGACCTCCTTGTTGTAGTCCACCGGTTCTCCTTGGGTGCCCAGTCCGAGGTGCCACTTGCCCACGAGCCCCGTGCGGTAACCGGACGCCCGGAGCAGGGACGGCACAGTCGGTGTGCCCGGTGCGATGGACAAGGGCTCCACCCCGCTGAGAATGTGATCGCCGGCAGGATTGCGCCAGGCATACTGCCCGGTGAGGAGGCTGTAGCGGGAGGGCGAACACACGGCGGAGGTCGAGTGCGCATCCGTGAAGCGCATGCCCTCGCGCGCGATGCGGTCCAGGTTTGGCGTCTTCACCTGCCTTGCGCCGTAACACCCGAGATCTCCGTATCCGACATCGTCGCCGAGAATGAAGATGATGTTCGGGCTGCGGCCGTCTTGGGCCGCGTGGCTGTTGCGCGATGCGGCGAGTGCGGTTGCCCCCGCGGCAACGCCCTGGAGAAAACTCCGTCTCGTAATCATAATTCCGGTCCCCTTTCGCTCAGCGTCTGCAGCCCCACAGTGCGCCCGCGATGTGCTGCGGGCACGTCGCGTTTCTTATGTCCCCCACGGGTCGCCGGTCTGTTTCAGCCACCCGTCAAGCGCTGCTTGCAGTTCCTTCTCCAGCGCGTCTCGGGCGCCGATGAGGTTCCGCATCTGATACGGATCCTTTTCATTGTCGAAGAGAGAACGTTCCTCGCCGCTGCGCGGACGATTGATTACGTAGGTGTATTGCGGCGTCCGCACCCCGCGCGCGCCGTTCTTGGGCGAGGCCGGATCGTGGTTCAGGTAGAGTGCCGACGTCGGGCGTGTTCCCGTTTTCCCGCACAAGAGTCCGGAATGATCCGTCCCCTCCACCTGCGGCGGAATGCGATGAGGACAGCCCATAAGGCCCAGGAGCGTGGGCATGATGTCGGGCACACTGAGCAGGAGATTGTCGCGGCCCGGACGAATGCGCCCCGGCCAGCGAATCAGAAAGGGCACCCCCAGGGATTCTTCAAACCAGGTGCTCTTGTACATGCGGCCATGACTGCCCATCATCTCGCCATGGTCGGAGGTGAAGACGACGATCGTGTTGTCCTCGAGGCCGGCATCCTTGATGCATTGGAGGATGCGTCCGAACTGCTCGTCGACGCCCGTGACCGCCGCGAAATAGTGTTTCGCCCAACGCTTCGCCGCCTGCGCTTCTTCCGTGTCGAGGCGGACATTCGGCCGGGTGAGCAAATCCTGGGGTGTCCGCGCTCCGTAGCGTTCCACGTATTCTGGCGGAACCATCTCGAATGGCATGTGCGGCGGATTCATCGAGACAAAGAGCGCAAAGGGCTGATTCGCCGGACGATGCTTTCCGTCCTGGTTGCGGATGTATTCGATGGCCGTGCTTGCCTCGTGGCGCGGTGACCACTCCTGGATCGTCGTGTATTGCTCCCGCGCGGCATCGCCGATCCAGTAGTGCGGCTGCAAATGGTTGTCGTGACAGCCGTACGAATGCCAGAAATCGAAACCGTGCCTTCGCGGTCCCGGCGGCGTGTATTCATCCCAGACGCCGCCCGCGCCCCGGGAAAACAAATAAGGCTCCCGCGGCGACTCAAGATGCCATTTCCCGATGTAACCGCAACTGTAGCCTTCATCATGCAGCACATCCGAGATGCAGCGCTCGGAATCGCGCAAGTGAACGCCGTACTGGATCGTCCCATCCCAGCAGTTCGTGGTCACTCCGGTCGAGAACGGATAGCGCCCGGTCAGCAGCGAGGCCCGGTACGGACTGCACACCGGCCGGTTGCTGATGGCGTGGGTGAACAGCAGGCTCTCTTGTGCGAAGCGGTCCAGGTTCGGCGTGATGACGGGGTCTTCGCCCATGCAGCCCAGGGCCTGACGCCGAAACTCATCCGGGAACACAAACACGAGATTCGGCCGAATCGCCTCTGCGGCCGAGAACCTCGCCGAATTTGAAGAACACGCACTCAGGGCCAGTGCGGCGCCCCCGGCTTTGAGAAATCCACGACGCGATACGGAAACGGGCATGTCAAGCCACCCTTTGTGAAAGATTCCAGAAAACCCTTTCCCAAGCGTAGCAGGAGCATGCCGGCATTCGCCACTTCGCGAAAGTGGAACCAGACAGGCGAGGATTCAGGCCCGGGTTTCTTGCGTGTTCCATGCGGTCAGGACAATGAACCTCGGCAGTATTGCGTCGGCATCGCGCCGTCAGTGAGCGATGCAGACCCGGAAGACGTCCGCCCCGCAGGAAACATACAGGTTTTTCGCATCCTGGAGTGCGACATTCGTGATCCGCGCGGGGAGTTCCGCGAGGGTCGTTGTCTGGCCGCTCGCGATGTCCATCCGGACGAGTTTCCCTTCGTGGCCGTAATACATCGCGCCGTCGCCCAGGCCGGCGAGGTTGCTGCTGTTCACCGCCGGCGGACTCGTCTCAAACGGAGGCCGAAGGGCCTGCTTCCCGATATCGAAGAGGCGCAGCGCACTGCCCGCCGTGAACGCAACGCACGCGCTCTTCTTGTCGTAGAAGAGGCGCGACACGGCGCCAGCTTCCGGGAAGTCCTGCTGGAAGCGAAGCGTCCTGTCCGCCAGGTCGATTACCCCAAAGCGCGGGGCTTCCCCTTTCTTCCCCGGCAGGCCGTTCCCCGACAATGAGGTGCCGGCATAGGCGAACTGATCATCCACGGCGAGGCCCGTGATGGCCTGCTCCCCGAGCGGATTCCGAATCAGGTCCGTCTTTCCCGTGGCCGGGTCCGTGATCGCCACCGCGCCGCCATAGACCCCGTACTTCGCCATCCATCCTGAGTACAGTTTCCTGTCCGGCCCGGCAACGATGCCGCCAATCGGGCGGATGTAGCCTTCGGCGCTCAGGTGGGTCACCGGACGTGGGTTCTTTTCATTCCATTGATCCCACGGCTGCGCCGGATCGTACTCCACGATATCTCCGCCCGCATATGCGGCCGCATAGACCTTGCCGTCGAGGAACGCCACATCGTAGACCTCGCCGCCGCCGTCGCAGACCGCGCCCGTGTTGTTCAAGGACCCCGTCCGGGGATCCAGCGAGAACAGGGTTTGTCCGAAATGCGGCCCGCCCCAAAGCACGCCCGCGGGATCCAATTTCAGGAACAGCGCCGGCCGCGCAGAAGCCTCCCCGGGAATCCGTTTCAGTTCGAGCGTCGTGGCGCCCGGCTGGATGCGGAAGTAGTCCTGGCCCCGCACGCCCAGCAGATCGCCCGCCTTGTTCATCGCGAGCACGCGCCCGCCGCGGAGATCCAGGTCGCATATCAGCGTCAACGCGGCGTCCCCGGCTTTATACCGGTAGCACGCGTTTCCCTGGCGCAGCAGCAGCGTGTCGGGCGTGGTCGCGTACGTGTCCACGGCCCATCCGCCCTTGTCCGCGGGCGGCGTGGGGAAGGGGGGCGGCTCGACGGCCTCCAGGCTGTCCCCCTTCAGCACCTTCGAGCCCGCCAGGAAATAACCGTTCCACGTAACGCCGGTGCTCGCATCCCCCAAGGAGGCGGGAAGGGGCGAGAACGACTTTGTGGCCGGATCGAAGAGCAGGTTCGCGGGTTTCTCCATCCCGAAATGGCAGAGAATGCGCCCGTCCGGAAGCGACGACACCTCGCGCAGGTACATGTTCGGCGGCGCGGGCGCGCCGCAATCTTCCACCGCATACGTATCAAGATGGAAGGCCCCCAGCTTGCCCCCGGGATAGGTTCCGCCATAGATACGCCCATCTTTCCCCAAGGCGAGGTTCCATACATACTGCTCGCCGGGGAAGCCCGCCGCTTGGATGAACTTCATGGTCCTCAGATCAAAGGCCATGAATTGCCCATCATAATACGTCCCGACCACCAGGCGATCGCCGGGCACCTCGTTCAACGCCCAGGAGCCCTGGCCCTTCGGCGCCGTGAACACTTCCGCCGTATCCTTCGCGCAATCGATGAAGATCAACTGCACGTTCGTGGCCTCGTTGGACGACGTGATCACGAAACGCTCTTCGCCGCTGTCGTGCAGGGCCACCGCCCGGCCCGCCAGCACCTGCCGCGCATGACACGGCTGCCCCAACGGCTCGATGAGCGCCGCGGGTTCCTCCGCGGACAGAGTCAAGATCGCCACCCAGAAGAAAGTCATGTCGTTGCCTCCCGCATCGCCTGCGTCGTTCTATCACATCTGTCCCCAGGATTCGACCCGGGCAGCATGACGAAGGTTATTCTCTTCTCTGACCGATCGGTCGAATCCGTCCAATCGGGCTGGTCTTGTCCGCGGCATTCTCTCCTCTGTCGCCTTTGTCCCCTTCGGTTGCTCCCGCCCTTGCGCTTTCACGGACTCAAAGAGCGGGTCGAGCGCGCGAAGAACGGCTGGCTTCCCGGGAGTTCAAGTGGCCGGCGTGAACTGCCCCATTCAAAACTTGCGCATCCTCGCGGTTTTATGTTAGCCTAACCGCTCGCTGTACAAGCCTTTACGGGCGGTTTTTTGTCTTGATGCTTTGTGCGAAGGAAGGATAGTGCCTGTGAGAACGCCGCTGATTGCCGCGAATTGGAAGATGAACAAGCTGGTGGATGAAGCCGTGGCGACTGTGAGCGCATTGAAGCCGCTCGTGGCGGGTGCGGCGAAGGCCGAGATTGTGGTCTGCCCCACCTTCACCGCGCTGTATGCCGTGGGCAAGGCGCTGGCGGGCTCGAACGTCGCCTTGGGCGCGCAGAATTGCTACGTCAAGGAAAGCGGTGCGTTTACGGGCGAAATCTCCCCGCAAATGCTGAAGGACACGGGCTGCGCCTGGGTGATCATCGGCCACAGCGAACGCCGTCAAATCTTCAAGGAAGCCGACGCGCTCTTGAATGAAAAGCTGAAATACGCCCTTTCCCAGGGGCTCAAAGTCATGTTCTGCATCGGCGAAACGCTCGAAGAGCGCCAGGGCGGCATCATGAACGACGTGCTGTCGCGCCAGGTGAATCTGGGGCTGGCCGGCCTCGCCGAGAGCGATTTCGCAAACGTCGCCGTCGCCTATGAGCCCGTGTGGGCCATCGGCACTGGCGTCACCGCGTCGCCCGAGCAGGCGGAAGAAGCCCATGCGTTCGTGCGCGGCCTTGTCGAAGCCCAATTCGGGGCGGGCATTGCGCAGGCGCTTCGGATACAATATGGTGGCAGTGTGAAGCCGGACAACGCCGCGGAACTCATCGCCAAGCCCAATGTGGACGGGTTCCTCGTGGGCGGCGCCGCGCTCAAGGCGGACAGCTTTGCAGGCATTGTCAGCGCCGTACAATAACAGGGCTGTACCGGCCCGACAGAAGGAATGGTTGCGCTTATGTTGAGTATCATCTTCAGTCTCAAGACGCTCTGGATACTGATGCTCGTGCTGTATCTGCCGGTCTGCGTCGGCTTGATCGCGGTCGTCCTGCTCCAGAAGGGCAAGGGCGTCGGTTTCGCGGGCGCCTTCGGCGTCGGCGGCGGCTCGGACACGCTCTTCGGACCCCGCTCCGCCCGCTCGCTGCCTCAGAAACTCACGTACATCGGCGCGGCCCTTTTCATGATTCTCGCCCTCGCGCTCTCCATGGTTTCCGGCAAAGTCGGCAAAGGCGCCGCCCCGGAACTCGTGAATGAGAATGCCGCGGCGGAAGCCGCCGATCAAGCGAAGATGGACGAACTCTTCAAGGAAGGCGGCAAGGCCGGCGACGCCGGCGCTGCCCCAACCACCACCGTAACGCCCATTACGGTGCCTCCGGCCGAAACACCGGCAGCGCCTGCTGCCCCTGCGGCTCCGGCGGCGGAAGCCCCCGCGGCTCCCGCGGCTCCCGCGGC
>CAILVY010000117.1 GCA_903837785.1 Candidatus Hydrogenedentota bacterium | reverse complement strand
GTCTCGACATCGGACCGGAGGCCCTAACCAACCACATCCGCAACCAGCTCGAACTCGCGGGCCTGCCCCCGCACACGTTCACCGATGACGCCGTGGCGCTCATTCTGCGGGCATCGGACGGCACCCTGCTGGACGTCAACAACCTGTGCCTCGGCTCACTCATCGAGGCCGTCAACGACGGCACCAGGACCGTCGGTGTCAAACAGGTCGATGCCGTGCTCATGCAACCCCACCGGCGCAGTTTTTGTTAGGACAGGCGGGGAGTGCAGCCGGCGGTTCTGAGGCGGATCATCCCGGTGCCCCCCAAATCCGCCCCCTCACCGGACAACGCTTCAAACAAGGCCGTCACACAAGGTAAGAGCCCGGTGCGGTAATACCGCCCGCCGGGATCTGTGCGGGGGGCTTGGGGAAACCCGAGTCCCTACCGCGACCTCTATAGCGACCTAACCGTGGACCAAGCTGCCAGAGGGTTCTTTGCCGAGAATACCCTAGGGAATGGATAGGAGCGAAGCAACATTCCCGGACCAATGGCGAAGCTATCAACCTGCATGAATTTCAAATTTCAGATAGGGTGGCGTGCCCGCTGCCATTGGTTGGCTCGCGAGAACCTCATTTTTTATAGCGGGTAACGACGCCTTCGCGAGGCGCTTTATGCCAACCGACGACACTCAGGTCGCGTGAATCGCAGTGGAAGAGGTCTGATGGACTAGGGATAACGGCGAAGGGTCTTTCTTCCGAGTTCATTCGTAAATCGAAAGGTTGCTTTGTCAGACCTCCAGTTTGGGACGGTTGAGTATCGCCATCCAGCAAGATCAGACTTCCTGATTTGTGGATCATTCATCATTCGGTTAATCCAACGCTCATAATCCGCTGCCCCGTCTCCCCATTCCTCGTCGAACCAAACGGGTAGGCAGAGAATACTCGTGGCCGAGAGTCCTTCCTCACGCAGGAGTCGCTCCATTTCGGTCAATGGAAAATGTGCCTCCTTAATCAAACGTGATGTGTCGACATATTTCAAGTGCTTGGGAATGGCTCCCCCAACCAGAGTTCTGCGTTCCTCCGGAAGATACCCGCAGCCGTGAAAATGAGGCTCCAGAAAGTTGGTGTTCCAGATGGTGTAATTCGCGGGCGTACAATAGAGATATGCATCAAAACTGAGGGGCATGGCATACCATTTCTGTTCGTATGCGAAATCGGCGGCAAGGTCACGTCGAATGCGGTCACCCACGGAAACGCAAGAAACGGAAACCGTCGCTAACAGCACAAGAGTTAGTTGCGCCGTCCTGCGAAGAACACTCTGGGCTATAGGTGTGGTCAGTTCCATTCGAGTCCGTCGGTGTTCAATTGAGATCCGTTGGGACCAATTGGATAAATTATCGTCTGCCGGGTGCCGTCCCCATTTTCAATCTCTTTGGTTGCAGCGGGTACAGGACTCGGATGATTGGTTGCTTTCTTCGGCAACGAACCGAAAGTCACGGTTATTGTAGGAGCCTTTCCATCACTGATCCGCTTAGCACAACAAAGTGCCGCATTAAGCTGGAGTTGTTTCTGCACCGATTCTTGGAAATCAAAACCTGGAGCCGCGTACCATGCATCGTCTGTGAGCGCGGGATAGCTGCCAGGATCGCGGAACGTCACCGGTCTGTAATCGTTATAAGGGCCCACAATAACGCATCCGGCGGAAGATAGTGAGGAGCTGCCAGAATGAATGTCGATTGCTCCATTTCCTGTGCTGATTGCGCTCATTCTTGCGCAATTGTAATCCTCCTCGTTCATACCCTGCGGCTTCGGTGGCGGGGATCCCTTTGTAATCCGCCACACGCTTGTGTTCCGCCCGTTGGCACCTTCGTTTACACTTTCCGTTTTGGGGTCGTCCAGAGTTTCTGTTATCAACTGGCCGTTC
>CAILVY010000116.1 GCA_903837785.1 Candidatus Hydrogenedentota bacterium | reverse complement strand
GGCGTCAAAGGCATCGAGCGCGTCCCGTTCCGAGTCCATGACGCGCGCCTTGCCGGTGAAGACCCGCATTGCGGGTGCAACCGCGGACTGTTTCACCACGGCGCCCTCGGGCGCGAGATTGCCGAAGAGCACCACGGTCCCGCCTTCGGGCTGATACGGCGCATCCTTGCTTCGGATGACACCCGGATCGAGCACTTCGACATCGCGGAGCGTCTCGCGCAACGGCTCGCCGGTGACAGTGAGCGCGTCGAGGTGCAGGTCTTCTTCGAGCATCTTCATGACCGCGCGGGTCCCGCCCGCGGCGTAGAGATCAATCATGCCGTGCGGTCCGTTCGGGCTGATCGACAGGAGCGTGGGGATTCTCCGGTTGAAGTCGTTGAAGACCGAGAGCGGGAGATCGAGGCCAAGCTCATGGGCGATGGCGGGCAGATGGAGTGTCGAATTCGTCGAGCCGCCGATGGCGAGGTCCATCATGACGGCATTCTCGAGCGCCTCGCGCGTGAGGATCTTCCGCGCGGAAAGCCCTTCTTTAACCATCTCGACGATGCGTTGTCCAGTGCGGCGCGCAACGTGCAGTTTCTCGGGATGAAACGCGGGCACATTCGCCGACCCGGGCAGCGCCAGGCCCATGACTTCGGCCAGGCACTGGAAGGTGTTTGCCGTGCCCATGACCTCGCAGGCGCCGCACGAGGCCGCGGTGGCGCAGTCGAGCCCGAGGAGCGTTCCCGCGTAGTCTTTATAGTCCACGCTGTCCTTGCGCCCGGGCGAGAAGCGCACCTGCCACGTGTTGGCGCCGCCGGTGAGCAGGATTGTGGGCAGGTCCAGGCGCGCCGCGGCCATCAGCATGCCGGGGATGATCTTGTCGCACGTGGCGATCATAACCATGCCGTCGAAGAGCATGCTTCGGACGTGGACTTCAACCGTGCTCGCGATGAGTTCGCGTTGGGGCAGAATGTAGCGCATGCCTTCGTGGCCTTCGGACATGCCGTCGCACGGCGCGGGCACGTTGAACTCGAAGGGAAGCCCCCCCGCGGCATGAACCCCTTCCTTCACGCGTTCCCCCAGGCCTTTCAGGTGCATGTGGCCGGGGTTGAGTTCCGTATGCGAATTAACCACGGCGATGAACGGTTTCTGCAGCGCCTCGCCGATATCCGCGCCGGTGCTCTTGATGAGCGACATCCGCAGCATGTTGATCAGGCCGTCGCGGGGATTGAAGTACTGACTGCTTTTGGGCTTGTCCATGAAGCGCTCTCCTTGGCGGGAAGGTTAACACACGCGCCGGGCGGAGGGAAAAGCGCGGCTATGGACGGGTGCGGGGTGCAGGAGGGGCGGTGTTACCTGCTGTTGGGCAGGGACTCCGCGATGAGGCGCATGGCGGCGGCGCTGCTGTCAAAGAGGAGCCGAGCTTCCGTGTCCTTGCGGAGGGCGTCGATGGGAAAGGGGGCGTTGGCCAGGGGCATGCGCTGGCCGTCCACCTCGACTTCCGCCTGCCAGATGTCCCAGGTGATGTCTTTGGTCTTGGGCAGGATGCCTTGGAGCCAGAAGGGGAAGGTGGGGGGGAGCCGGACGGGTTCCGGGTCGTTCAAACAGCGGAACTGGATCAAGGATTCGAGTTCGTCTTGGCGTTGTTTCCATTCCTCGGCCTGCACGCGGCCCAGGGTGCGTGCGATGTTCGCCGCCGCCGCGACGCCCATGAACGTGGTCCACAAGGAACGCTCCGTCTGGCGATCGCGGAGGAATTCGCGCTGGAACGAGTGCAGCGGCACGCCGGCGTTTCCTTCGGTCCAGTGGCTCAGGAAGCGGCCCATTGCTTCGACGCCGGGCCATGCGGCATTGAGTTGCGCGGCGCGGGCAGTCTCCTTGAGCAGGCGCGTATGCTGCCAAATACTGCCCAGGGTCCAGGCCACGGCATCGGTTTCGAGGACGAGGTGGGGGGCGGCCTCAACGCCGTTTGTGTAGGCCGCTGCCGGCAGCGACCCGGCCGGCATGCCGCGCTTGTCCTGCTGTCGCACGAGCTTCTTGTAGAAGTTCAGATGCCGTTCGGCGGCCGCGGGGTATCCCGCGAGATCGAGGGCAAGCGTGGTCCAGGCGCCCTCGCGCGGGAAATCGAGTGCGTTGGGCGAGGGCGACACGGGCGCCGCGGCGATGGCCCCGCTTTGCCGGTCCGTGGCTTGGGCAATCGTCAGCAGGCAGCGTTGCCGCAGGGGATTGGCGTCATGGATCGTATCGGTTTCCTTCAGCCATTGCGCCCAATAGCCCTCGGTTTCCGAACGGAGCTGGGCAAAGCCGGCTGTCATGGCGTCCCGAAGCAGGGCGTCCACCTGATCCCGGTTCTTGCCGAAGGCTACCAAGAGCACCGCGGATTGATCCTCCGCCTGCACGTCGGGTTCGAGTTCGAGGGCGGACTGGACATTTCCCACCGCGGCGCGCTGCGTGGGTCGGCTATCGGTTTCCGTCTGGCGGAAGGGTTCGCCTGCCGTGCCGCAGTATGCGGCGCGCCACGGGTTCGGGCTCGTGTAGGCGATCCAGACGCCGTCGCCGAAGGCGTACCACTCGGCGGGGCCGGCATTTCGGCCCACGAGTTCCCTGGCGCGCTGCCAGTCGTCGGCCCGGGGCGCTGCCGGCCGAAAGTGATAGACGGTTTTTCGGTCCGGGTCGGCGAAGACCGCGAAATCGTTGATTGCGCCGCACGCCCAATCGGCGAGGGGCCATTCGGGGAGCAGCCGGGCGCAGGGCGTGAAATCGGCGCGCCAGAAGAAGCGCACCGGGGCCGTCTCGCCGCGGACATCGAGCCGCAGCGCGAGCAGGTCGCGACTGCTGTGCACGAACAGCGTCTGCCGGGTGGTGAATGGCGCGTCCTGAAAACTGTCCCGGACTTCGATGGCCGTTGAGGTTGGCGCAGCGCAGGCAACTTGGCCCGGAGCGGCCTCGTGGAAACGGCCGTCGGCCGTGCGCAGCGCCCAGGCCGCGCCGAGGACGTTCGACTGCGCCTTGTCCTGCGCCGCGGGCGTGCAGGAGAGTTGATTGCAGTAGCCGGGGCTGGGCCAGCGGCAGGACGTGATCTGTCCGCATGGGCCAACGGCCACGCAGAGCCCGCCGTTTCCGGTGATGGCGGCCGCATCGGGTTTGCCGAACGCGGTTTCAAAGTCGAGCGCATGAAGCGCGGACATCCCGCCTAATGCGAAGAAAAGGAGCAGCGGAAGTAGAGTTGCGCGGTGCGTGGGTGGAAGATTACTCATGGCCATCTTCCGACAGCCTGGCCGCAAAGATCACCTGCTTTCCATCGGACGAGGCATCCACGGAAAGTCTGCCCAACTGGGAGATGACGTGCACGGCGGGCAGCCATTCACGTTCGAGATCGCGCGGGTCCATTTCGGGAATCAGTTCGAGGGCCGCCGCGCGGCGCAAGACGTTAGAAGCCAGGCCGCCCGCCTTCTTGCAGTTGAGGCGAAGGGCGAACGTATTGGCCGGAGCGGGCCTGGGCGAGAGATGTCCCAAGAGCCGCCCCATGAGAGGTTCCTGGGTCGTCACAAGCCAGTACCCCTCATCGCCCGCGAGGCACAGAGAACACTTCTCGCCGAATACGGGCAGGATCTGGCCGGGGTGTGCATTCCACGCGTAGGGGATGGGATGATCCCCGGTGAGCAGGGGCGCCAGGGGATGGGTTCCGCCGGGCGCTTCCCGGTCGCGAAGCGCGGCCGCGCATTCAGGGACGGGCGTGATTTCGGAGATGTCCACGTCATACAGCGCGAGGGCCGCTTCACTCAGGCGGGCATCCCAATTATCCGGCAGCGCAGGGAATCTCCAGGCCGTGACAAGCGCCGTGCCATGCCGTTCCAGCCACTGCGCGGCGGCAGTGTCTGCGAAGAGACTCCAGAACGGCGACAAGGCATCCAAACGCTGCATGGACACGGTGAGCATCGGATCGTTTGGCCAGGCGTCAGGGAGCCGCAAGGATTCCGGGGTGTGCGGAATGGACACAGTCAAGCGGCCTCGCAGTTCCAGGTCTCCCGGAACAAGAAGGGCTTCGCCGGGAACGGGATTGTTCCAGACAAGGGACACGCCGTCCGGGCGGGATTCTGCGCCCGTGTTGGCGCACGGCGCGGCCTGCAGCGCGGCACGGACATATTCCGGCCATGGCGAGGCCACAAGGAATCCCTCGCGCCATGCGTAACGGAGGCCGCGATACGTGTAGAAGCCGTCGACGGAGGAGGCCACGAGGCGGTTGGCCCAATGGGCGGCATGGAGCAGGACGCCGGGGCGCACGCACACGCCCCACTGTCCATCGCGGATCGACGCGAGCATTTGGGGGCCCAGCCAGACGCGCCAGCGCTCCGGTTCGGGGCGGATTCCGGTGGCGAGGCGAAGGGCCAGTTCTGCCTGATGGACCCAGCGGGGCAATTCGTCTCGCACAGTCTTGGCCGCAGGCAGGCGCTTGAGTGCCATCCAGGTCTGGGGCGCGTCGGGCGCGAAGGCGGTGCACGATGCCTGCTCGGGCCGGAATCCGGGATGTGGGGCACGTTTGAGGTGTTGATCGAGCAGGACGAGGAGGGCATAGACAAGCAGCGCGGCCAGCAGTGCCAACCAGCCGCGCGCGATGCGCCGATTTCGTGGAGAGGGATTCTGCACGGTTTCCATCCGCCGAGAGAGTTCGCCGCCTACGCCTCGCTCCAAACCGCGTCCTTTTCCTGATCGCGTTTGGCTTCGAGCGCCTGAATCTCCGAAGTCATGGCCGCTTTCAGGCGCTGGAATTCCTCCCAGTCCATGGGGGCGGCGAACCTGGAGTCGTAGCCCAATTCGACTTCGGCGATCTTCGCCGCATACTTGCCTTCGATGTCGGCGATACGCGCCTTCTGTTCCACGGTCAGGGTCTTGGATGGGCCGCTTTCCCGCGCCATGCGTTCCATGGCGATTTCATATGCGCTTTTCATGGGCCCTCCTATAGCGAGAATTCGTCTTCGAGCACGCTTGAGATGAACCGTTCGATGGAAACGGGGTAGTACCGGCTGTTCGGCGTGATGATGACGCCGGTGGAGATGTCCTCCCGGCGCTCCAACTCGTCCATGCTGGCCGACAACGCCTGATCGACGGACTCGCGGAGATGCGCGACCTCCAACTGCTCGGACTTGCATTCGACCGGCTTCCGCGAGAAGCCGAGAAAGCCGAAGACGCGGCCGACCAGCGCCACATCCACGTTCTCTTCTCCGAAGATTTCCTCATAGCTGGGCATGAGATGCTGCGGCCGGATGACAAATTGCGGGGAGACCTGAACCTTGCCCCGGACGCGGGTGGCGGCGAAACCGGGTTCGAACGAAGTGCCGATGCAGACGTAGGGCAACTCGTGATAGCCCTTGATAATCCCGTACGTGGGTTTTCTCACGACCACGGTGCGCTGAAATATCTCGCGCATCTCATCCGCGCTCAAGGCCATTACTTCCGGCTCCATGTTTGTGAGCCGTCATGGCTCGATTGGCAGTCTAGCGAATCGTGACAAACAGCGCAACCGGGGCGCAGTTTATCCTCGCGGGTCATCGCCTTATAATGCGGGGGGAGCACCTCCTGGATGGAGTCTTCGGGACAGCGCGATGATCAATCCTTCTCCGTGCGGCTGTACGGGGGGGTGCTGCTTTGGCTGCTGTTCTGTTTGTGCGCGGTGTTGCTGCGCGGGGTGCGCTGGGATGAGACGTACGAACATGCCCTGATTATCACGCGCATGGCGCCGTATCCCGAGGGGCACCCGTTCTTTCGCTATGTGCGCAATGTGTTCAGCGGGCAGAGTTACTTGTCGGCGGCCTTCCTGTGGTGCTGGCCTTCGCCGGCGGCCTTGTGCGGCGTTCGGAATGTTCTTCAGCTCTTTTTTACAGTGACGCCTGCGTTTCTCGCCGCGGCGCTGCTCACGCGCCGGGTGCTTTGGGGATTTGTGGCGGGCGTGTTCGTGCTGCTCGGGGTGCACGCGGCCTTCCATAGCTACTACCCCATCGTGATTTGGCCGCATTTCTACAGCGTGGGCCAGATCGGCGCCGGGTACGCGCTCGTGACGTTGGCGTGCTTCATGGGGGGCGCCTGGCGCTGGGGCTGGTTCCTGCTGGGACTGATGCCCGCGGTGCATGTGGGGCAAGTGCCCGTGTTGGGCCTGGCAGCAGGACTGGCCTTGCTGCACGCCGCCCGTCGTGGAGACTGGCGCGCGGTGAGGCACGCCCTGTGGTGCTGCGCCGCCGGGCTCACGATCTGCGGCGGGTTCTGGATGGCCAAGCGCGGGTTCTATGTTGCGCCGCCTTCGGCGGGGCCGTATGCCGTGACTGGCGGCGGTGAAGCGATCTGGGCGGCGTACTCGGCGCTGCATGACGTGCATCGGTTCCTGCCGCGCTATGGACCATTTGGCCATACGAACATTCTCCTGATTGGCTCGCTGCTGCTTTCGGCGGCAGCCTATCGTATCGAGGGCCGTCCCAGGAGGCTCCTCGACTGGATGGTTCCGCGCAGTCCGCTGGGCTGGGTGTGGTTGTATACGGCGGGCGTTGTCGCAGTTGTGTGGGGAATCCTCCTCGTGCACAGGATACTCGGGGAACAGGTGCCGTTTCTGCTCATCGGTTGGATGCCGTATCGCCTTGCGAATCATCTCCCGCCGTTGTTGATCGCGGGCGCGTTGTGGGTGATCACGCGCCGGGCGGAAGGCGATGATGCGCGAGAACGGACTCCTGCCGGGCTGCTTCTATTGCTGCTGGCGTTCGCCGCGGCCTTGCCGCTGTTCGAGAAGCTGCTTCCCGTTTCCGTGTTCCAGCGTTATGTGGGTGCGCATGAGAACCTCCTCTTTGCCCTGGCAGGAGGCGCATTCATGGCCTGCGGTCTTCGCCTGCGGAACGACCGGGTGTTCCTGTTCTTCTGGCTGGGGCTTGTCGTGGCGGCGCTGGCCGGGCTTGTCCTGTATCATCGCTTCGGGGCAAGTTGCGCCGCGGCGGGTGCGGGGGTCTTTCTGGCGGGCGAAATGCTGGGCCGCTGGAACGCGCGGCGCTTTCTGTCCGGCGCGATTTCGGCGTTGACGATCCTCGTGCTCGCGACGCTGGCGGCGGCGGAGTGGCGGCATCGCTCGAACTTGCCCGTGGCGCCGGTGCAGGACCGGATTGTCCAGTATCTCGCGGCGCGGGGAGAAACGGATGCCCTGATCCTGACGCCGTATTGGGACATCGAGTGGGTCGCGCACACCGGGCATCCGATCCTGGCGGATTATCAGACCGCGCATCTCATGACGTATCTGCCCACGCTCGCACCGGCCATCAAGAAGCTGCATCATGATCTTTACGGGTTTGACGTGGACGCGGCCACGCCGTGGTCGCTGGAGGCGTGGCGGTCGCGGAGCCTCGCATCCTGGCAGCAGTTGGGGGAGGAATATCAATTCCGCTACGTGGTTTCGCCCAACGAGTACCCCCTTCTGTTGACGCCGGTGCTTCGGGGAGAGCAGCACACGTTTTATGAGATTCCTGCGCGCGAGATCACGCCTTCGGAAACTCAGAAACGATAGGCGTACTGCGCGGTCAGGGAGTATTCCTGATATCCGGCTTTCGTGCCTTTTCCCAGGCGGGAGAAGAGATCGCCCCGGCCGTTGTCGCTGCATTGTGCCGGCACGGCCATCGAATAGGCGAGATGCACGCTCGAATGCTCATCGATTTTACAGGAGAAGCCGCATCCGGCGTGGATCGAGGCGATCGCGGGCGTTAGTGCGTTGGCGAAAATGGCATCGCCGGCCACGGCCGGATTGGCGAAGGAGAGTCCCGCGCGCACAGTCCACCGGCGGTTCAGGTCCCAGCTTGCGCCGAATTTCAATGCATGCTGATTCCGCCAATTCAGACCTCCTTGCGTGGTTTTCTTTCCGAAGAGCTCGATGGAGTTCCAGTCGATCCATTTGTAGTCCAGCACGAGTTCCAAGGGCTTGACGGGACGATACGCGAGGCCGAACTGCACTTTTTGCGGCAAGTCCAGACTCCAGGTCGTGAGGTCGTGCCTGTACTTCGGGAAATTCTGCATCCAGGTTCGTGACGTGTACGTGGCGCCCAATCCCCACTTCTCCCATTGGCGGTAACACGCGAGTTCGAAACCGCACCCGAAGGCAGAACTCCACGCATTGTCTCCCCGGGCGGGTCGGAGGCGCAGTGTGAGCGAGTCGGTGCGAAAGCGCGTGAACGCGGGCACGATGGCGCCGCCGACGGCCCAGCCGTTGTCGAAGCGGTGCGCAAAGGCCAGGGGGAATTTGGCTACTTCATAGGCCGCCCGGCGATCGCCATTGCCAAGGAGGCCCAATGTCGCGCGGGGATGATGGAAGGCGGTTCGATTTCCGGCCACGCCATAGACGCCGAAGCCCAGCGTTCCCGCCTTGAACGGCCAAACGAGTCCCAGCATGGGGATCTGTATGTCCGTATCGAAGTGCATGCGTCCGGCCCCTGGGTTCGAGAGCAGGAAGAGACCGCGGGGTTCCGAATCGACCCGGAGGTGCATCCATTCCAGGTTGATGTCGGCCTGGCGCGGCAAGTCGACGAGGGCGGCGGGATTCAACAGGGTCCAGGTCGAGTCCTTGGGGCTTGCGGCGCCCGCGCCGCCGGTGCTTTTCTGGAGCGCGCCCAAGGCGAAGAGTTCGTTGCCGTCCGCGCCATAGGCGCAGGTTGTTGAGAGGAAGCACAGCACACACGCGGGAATCAGGATGGACCGGAATGACGCGCGCCCTGCATGATCTGCCGGATGCATTTCCAGCCTCCTGTTTCTCTTCTCGTTGCGCCGGACGCGGTCACTTCGCCGCGGCCGGCGTAGCGGCGTCCGCTTCAGGCACGCGCTTCGCCTGGAAATCCACGAACACCTGGAAGGCATCCTGGTTCCGCACGGCGCCCAGCAGGGCGGAGTACGGCGTAATTCCAAAGTCGGAGAAACGGAACGCACCCGCCGCCTCGACGTGCACTGCGTCGCCGCCAAATTCGAGATTCACTGCAAAGGGCCGTTCCACGGTTTTTCCGTGAACTGTCAGCGCAACAATGGCTTCATAGGCATAGTGCTTGCTGGCGCGTTGCGAGGGACGGGCCTTCACTTCCCGGAGTTCCGCGCTCAAACTGGGATAGGCCGCTGCGTCCAATTGGCCTTTGGCCAGCATGTGTCCACGAATCGTGGCGCGGTCGGCCTCGGACACGGTCGCGAACGGATGATCGAGGAGTTGCGCCGCGGTGATGCCCGGAAACCAGCGCTCCTTGGCGGCAGGGTCGTCCACGACGAGGGCGTCCGCGGGGGAAACTTACGCGGAAATGCGCATCCATCGGACTCTCGGGATCGAACGCGGCATCGGCGGTCCAGGCGGCGGGGTAGATGAAGTGATCATGCGCGAGTCTGGCGGCAAGCCCGGCCTTCTGCGTGATCACCGCAAAGACGGAATCCGAGGGGATGATCGAGTATTCGCTTGCTGAGGCGAGGCAGAGCAATCCCGCCACCGCATGGAGCGCGCTTGTGAGCATAGCTTCCCTCCTCCTTCTGGAAAACATGGGGCCGACGGATGGAAATTCCCCTTCTCTCCGCGGCTTTCGGGCCCGGCTCAGGACTTCGCTTCGTGGAGTTGCCCAGTAACGTGCGCTTGAAGGGACATCCGTTTGCGGACTCTGGAACGCTCCCACACGTCCAGCGCTTTCACTGCCTCTTGATCGCTCACGTCGTGCCAGACCTGATAGGCTTGGGCCACGGCGCGAAACCACATCGGCGTTTCGAGCACCGCGATTTCGTCGACGAGTTCGGCCAGGGCGGAGCGAACGTCCGCCGAGGTGACGGGGGCTCCCACCACGACCCGGTGCGCCCCCAGATTCCGGCAGCACTGGATGCTTGCACGCATGGTTGAGCCGGCGGCGATGCCGTCATCCACTAGCAGGACCGATTTCCCTTTCAAGTCCGGCAGGGGCTTTCCCCGCCGCAACACCGCAATCCGGCGATGGATTTCATCGCGCTGCTCGCGCATGATCCAGTCGATTGTGTCGCTGTCCAGGAGGTGCGCGGCCCACGGGGCGACGTAGACGCTGCCATCCTCCGCAATCGCGCCGAAGCCCGCCTCGGGGTCGTCGGGCAAGGGCAGCTTCCGCGAAACGAGCACGGAGAGGGCGGCGTCGAGACGCCCCGCCACCTCGATGGCCACCGGGATGCCGCCGCGGGGGATGGCCAGCACCAGGACGTCTTCGCCCGCGTAGTGCTTGAAGGCTTCCGCCAGGTGCCGGCCCGCATCTTGTCTATCCTTGAACATCGTCTGTTGTGTCCTCTGTCGTAATGCAACAAACGAGGGGGCGCGCTCGTTCCTGACGGCAGGGCTAATGTTAGAAACATGATTAACAGAAATATGCCTATGCAAGCATGGCGGAAAGGGGGACTGGGAATAATTCCCATCCCGTGCTCGTTTGGAGAAGCGGTATAGGAGAATTGCGACCGCAAGCGTCGGCTTTCGGCAGGACGTGGTTGGGAGGTTTCTCATGTCCGAAGTGTCGCGGAGGGGATTTCTGCACGCGAGCGGGGGGCTGTTCGCCGCGGCGGGAATGGCCAATAAAAGCTGGGAAAAGCTAATTCCCTACGTTATACCGCCGGAAACCATCATGCCAGGGGTGTGGAGTACTTTTGCGAGCACGTGCCGGGAATGCCCGGCGGGGTGCGGCATGCATTTGTGGCACCGGGATGGGCGGGTGACGAAGGCGGAGGGGAATCCTGTCCATCCGATTAACCGGGGAGCGCTTTGTGCGCGGGGTCAAGCGGCGTTGCAGGGGGTGTACGACCCGGACCGGCTCCAGGAAATCACGTATCGCCCGAAACAGGGACCGGTGGATCACCCGATGTGGGCGATGGCCATCGAGGAGATCGGCAATCGGATCAAGGGTTCATCCGGAAGGGTGGCCCTGATGAGCGGCCTGCAAAGCGGTGCCTTGGCCGGGTTGATGCAGGCGTTTGTTGCGGCGTTCGGTTCTGAGCGCCTCGTTTTTTATGAACCCTTCAACTACGAGGCATTGCGCGCGGCGCACGCATCGGTCTTTGGCGTGGCGGCCATTCCGGAATATCGGATCGAAGGGTGTTCCGTGGTGCTCAGTTTCGCCGCGGACTTTCTTGAGAGCTGGCTTTCGCCTGTGGGCTATGCCCGGCAGTTCGCGCAGTTCCGCACGTTCACGGAGGGCGCGTTTGGGCGGATGGCGTATGTGGGCCCGCGCTTGTCCATGACGGCGGCCAATGCCGACGAATATATCCTGAGTCCGCCCGGCGGCGAACAGTGGGTCGCGATGGCCATGCTGGCGACAATCCTGCGCAAGGGTTGGGCACGGGTCTCTGTGGGGCCGATCGAGCCGCTCGTGAAGGACTTTGACTTGGCCGTGCCGCCCGCACTGTCCGGCGTATTGACCGCGGCAAAGATCGAGGAATTGACGGACGCCTTCGTCCATGCGCCTTCGAGTGTCGCTTTGGCGGGTCCCGTGGGCGGCCGGGGCCGCATTGCCTATGAGACAGCGGTGGCGGCCGCGCTGCTCAACTACGTGGCCGGCCGCGTGGGACAGACGGTTGACTTCTCGCGGCCGCACACTCTTGGCGGTACGGCAACAGAGGCGCAGACACGGGCATTCCTGGAGAGCCTGAGTCCTGAGGACACGGTCTTCTTCGTGGAGGCGAATCCGGTCTACAGCATCCCGGGCGCGGAGGCCCATATCCGGCGTGCCGGTTCCGTCGTGTATCTGGGCACGATGCCGGATGAGACTTCGGAATTGGCGGAGTGGGTGTTGCCGGTGAGCGGCCCGTTGGAGAGCTGGGGCGACTACAGTCCATGCGCCGGGGTGAACGGCCTCATGCAGCCGGTCATGGCCTCGATGTACGAGACGATTTCGGCCGGGGATGCGCTCCTGGGCCTGTCGCAAGTTGCGGAGAAGCCGTTGCTGCAACCGGGGTTTAAGACGGCGGCGCCCGATTTTAAGACATGGCTTCAACAGCATTGGCAGGCGATCGCGGCGCGGATCGCGCCGAATCAGTCTTTTGAAGCGTTTTGGAGCGAGACCCTGCGCGCGGGCGGCGTGTGGGAGACGGTTCCGGCCGTGCTGGTCGAACTGCACAGCGGCGTGGGCACGCTGAACCTGACGCCCACTCCTCTGGGAAGCTCGGATCCGGCGTCATTCCATCTGTGGGCATGGCCGTCGGTCACGTTGTTCGACGGGCGCGCGTCCAACCGCGGCTGGCTTCAGGAAGCGCCTGACCCAACATCGTTCAACGTGTGGGGCAGTTGGATCGATATTCATCCCAAGCGGGCCGAGGCACTCGGGCTGTCGCCGGGACAGGTTGTGGAATTGAAGACCGGGCAGGGCACGATCCAGGCGCCGCTGCGTCTGACGGAGGACGTGTCCTCCGGCGTCGTGGCGATCGCCTTCGGGCAGGGCCATACGGCCCTTGGCCGCGTTGCGGCGCATCGCGGTGCCAATATCTTTAGCCTGCTGGCCGGCGACGCGGCCGAGGGTCCCTTCGCCGTCGTGACGCTACGGGGCACGCGAGAGCAGCGTCCGCCCGTGTGTGTCAGCGCCAGCGAGGAGCAGCACGGCCGCCCCATTCTGCAATGGGTGGGGCTGAACGAGCTCAGCGCCATGAAACCGGGCGACGGCCAGGATGTGAAATTGCCGTTGCCCGAAGCGTACGACCCGGCCAAGGATATCTATCCGCCACACGAGTACAAAGAGCATCGCTGGGCGATGGTTGTGGATCTGGCGCGCTGCATTGGCTGCGGGGCGTGTGCCGTGGCGTGCTACGCGGAGAACAACATTATGGTTCGCGGCGAAGCGCGGCTTCGCGAGGGGCGCGAACTGGCCTGGCTGCAGGTTGCGCCGTATCGCGACCCGGAGGATTCGAGACGGCTGGGCTTTCTCCCGCTGATGTGCCAGCAGTGCGATGCCGCGCCGTGCGAACCGGTTTGCCCGGTCTTCGCATCCGTTCACAATGAAGAGGGCCTGAACTCGCAGGTGTACAACCGCTGTATCGGAACGCGTTACTGTTCGAACAACTGCCCGTACAAAGTGCGCCGCTTCAACTGGTTCGATGTGAAATTCGAAGGGCCCCTGAACCTGCAGTTGAACCCCGAGGTGAGCGTGCGTTCCCGGGGCGTGATGGAGAAGTGCACGTTCTGCATTCAACGCATCCGGCAAGCGCAATATCGCGCGAAGCTGGAGGATCGCCGGGTACGCGACGGCGAGATTCAACCGGCGTGCGCCCAGACGTGTCCGACGCGCGCGATCATCTTCGGCGACTTGCTCGATCCAAAGACGGAAGTGAGCGAACTCACGCGTCGCGACCCGCGGCGGTATCACGTGCTGGAGCATCTGAACACGAAACCGGGCGTGACGTATCTTCGGCGCATCAAACGGCAGGAGGCGTAACGGGATGCGGCGGTTTGGGCTTGAGGTGACAGAGGCGTTCGAGGAACCAGGTCGTGGATGACGAGCGCGAGTACAGCGAGATCAACGAGGCGATCCTTGCGCCGCTGAACCCGCCCAGCACGGGCTATCTGGCGGCCGTGGGTTGCCTGCTTTCGCTCATCGCGTGGGCGGCGATCTGCTGGACGTATCAAATGCGCATGGGCATGGGCGTGGCCGGGATCGGGCACCCCGTCGGCTGGGGCGTGTACATCGGCAACTTCGTCTTCTGGGTGGGCATCGCGCACTCCGGGACGCTGATCTCGGCGATCTTGTATCTCGTGCGTTCGCGGTGGCGGACGGCCGTGGCGCGGTCGGCGGAGGCGATGACGGTTTTCGCGGTGATGACCGCCGGGCTCTTTCCCTTGATTCATCTGGGCCGCCTGTGGGTCGTCTACTACATCATCCCGTATCCGTCCGTGCGGCAGCTTTGGCCGAACTTCATGAGCCCGCTGGTTTGGGACGTTGTGGCCATCTCGACGTATCTCACCGTGAGTTCGATCTTTCTTTTCGTGGGCATGATCCCCGACTTCGCGGCGGCGCGGGACCGCTGCCGGGTTCAGCGGGGCGAGCAGCATCCGCAGACCCTGCTCTACCGCATCCTTTCGCTGGGCTGGACCGGGAGCGGGAACCAGTGGCGGCATCACAACCGGTCATATCTTTTCTTCGCCGCATTGGCCACGCCCCTGGTGGTCTCGGTCCATTCCGTGGTGTCCTGGGACTTCGCCATGAGCCTGCTGCCGGGGTGGCACACGACTATCTTTGCGCCGTATTTCGTGGCGGGGGCGATTCACTCCGGTTTGGCGATGGTCCTGACGCTGCTGATTCCGCTGCGGCGGCTCCTGCGGC
>CAILVY010000115.1 GCA_903837785.1 Candidatus Hydrogenedentota bacterium | reverse complement strand
TGCCGGGTGTGAAGCGTGTTGGCAGATAACGAAGAAGGACAGCATCATGTTCCGTAAGTGCGCAACTCCCATCATTGTTCTCGTATTGCTCCTGGCGTGCGGCGGCGCAGGCGCCCAGGACTCCTTTCGCTTCATTGTCACCGGCGACAGCCGGGGCGGAGACAATGGCATCAACGCGGCCATTCTCGTCGAATTGGCGGACGTCATCGCTTCGGAAAATGCCGACCTGGTGCTTTTCACGGGCGACCTGGTGAACAGCGGCACCCAGGCGCAGCTCGAGAATTGGATTAATACGTTTATGCAGCCGCTCCTGGCCGCGGGCATCGGGGTGTTTCCGTGCCGGGGCAATCATGACAGCAGCATCACGGCGTGGAATGCGGCGTTCAGCGGCGACTATGCCCTTCCGGACAACGGCCCGGCCGGTGAAGAGAACCTGACGTACTATTTCACGCACAAGAACGCCTTGTTCGTTTCCGTGGATGAATACATGTTTACGCATCTGCTCAAGGTGGATCAGACATGGCTTGACCAGGTGCTCGCGGCCAACACGACCTTGCCGCATGTGTTTGTGTATGGACACGTGCCCGCTTTCATCGTGAACCACACGGATTGCCTCGCCTCGTACCCGGCGAATCGGGACACGTTCTGGAACAGCCTGGGCCGGGCGGGCGGCCGGCTCTACTTCTGCGGCCACGATCACTTCTACAACCATGCGTGGGTGATGGATTCCGCGAGCGTGCCGATTCATCAGTACATCGTCGGTTCGGCCGGCGCCCCGCTCTATGACTGGGATGGCGTGTATCCCGAGGGCGCCCGGGTGCACGGCGTGAAACACCTCAAGACGAACGGGTACACGATCGTGGACGTCAACGGGTTCGATGTGCAGGTGACGTTCAAGGAGCGCATCGCCCCGAACGTCTATGTGGCGACCGATGACATACTGGCCTATACGGCGCCGTATGTGGGCGAGGGTGTCCCCGCGTCGGGTCCGGTGGCGCTGCTGGTTCTGCTGCTTTGCATCGCGCTCACGTTCGCGGCGTGGCGCGTGACGCGCGCGGGAGCACCGGATTGACTCACTGGGTCGAGGGCAGTTCTGCGGCGATGGGCGTTGCGCCGGCGCGTTGTGCCTGATCGCGGACGGCGGTGAGGATGCGTTCTTCGATGTCTTCGCGATAGGCGTTCGGCATGCCGTACTCGGGCTGCGCGTTCTTGCCTTCATAGCCGCCCTCGCGCAGCACTCTGCGCGACGGGATGTAGCTCATGACGTCGTTGGCGTACCCGGCAACAAACGTGTCGCGGCCGAGCACTTGCTTGACGAGGATGGCGTAATCGACCACGACCTCGCCGCCGAGCGCCACGAGGTTCTGCGCGCCCAGGCGCCACATTTGCACCGGATAGGGATAAGAGGTCCGGAGCGGTTTGCCCGCGTCCAAGTCCTTGATGAATCCCTTGATGGCGTCCTGAATGAACCAGGGCGAGGTGGGGAGCATCGCCTCGAATTGCTCGCGTGTGGGCGGGGCTTCCAAGGCGAGTTCTATATCGGCGTACTCGATCTTGAG
Organism: Candidatus Hydrogenedentota bacterium; assembly: GCA_903837785.1. Classification (GTDB taxonomy): domain Bacteria; phylum Hydrogenedentota; class Hydrogenedentia; order Hydrogenedentales; family CAILVY01; genus CAILVY01. Next base: position 18,285 of record CAILVY010000115.1, on the reverse strand, counting down.
GGAGGGATCCAGCGTTTGCATGGGATCCGCGATGACGCGTTCCACCGCCGCGGCGAGTTCCCGCCCGTATTGCCGGGCAATGGCGATCGTACGGCGGGGCAGGGGGTTCTGGTCGGCGCCGCAGCCCGCGAAGAACATTGCCGTGCAGCCCGGATACGTCTTTTCCAGTTCGATCTGCGCGAAGCCCGGATAGTCCCCGCTCCACTGGCACAAATCGAGGACCGTGCTGTGGCACGCATAGCCGAAGAGCACGGCGAGCAGGCTACCGTCCGCACGGGCCACTTTAAGCACGGGAACCGCATGATCCACCGGTCCGTTCAGATCGTGCGTGTCGAGGATTTCGGCTTCCTTGTTCGTGCGGCGGTTTACGGCAAAGCGCGTCACGCCGCTTCCCGAGGCAAGTTGGACGGGGACGAGGTCATGGAAGGCCTGGACCGCTGTCTCGACAGTCTTGTCCTCGAGCATGCGCGAATACTCCGTTATCTTCTTCCGTTGAGTATCATCCAACGGGTAGATGCAGAGCAGCGAATCATCGAGGACGGGGCCGGAGTGCGTATGTGAACTGCTCAGGAGGATCTGGCCGCGTTCGAGCCCCAGCCGCTCCTTGATGCGGTCCCGAATCCGGTCGGACATGCCCTTCGGGAAGCCCAGGTGGTCGCTCGTGACGATCACCGCACGCTGTCCTTGTGCGTCCTGCAGCGCGAGGGCCTTCAACCAGAGCGGGTGGAGGGTCCCGTCCGAGGGCGTCTTGCGCGAGGCATAGCCGGCAACCCACATAGATTCCGCCGGCGTGATATCCGCCTTCGCTACCCCGGCGTGCCAGGACGGCGGCGTTTGCGCACCGCAGATCGCCGAGACGCCCGCTCCGAGCAGCATTGTCAACCCCAGGGTCGCCCACCTTCGCGTATTCATGGCATGCTTCCTCCTGCGGACAGGGTAGTTCAAAGCCGTGTGTCATTCAAATGACAGGAAGCAGGGCCGGCTTGGTTGATACGCTGGAAAGGCTTGGTTATGATGGCGGGCGGCCCGGCACGGGGCCGTTGGACATCGCGGGAATCACGACATCGAGGAGGGACACGCCATGCAAGGAATGAATGATATGCCCAAGAAGCATCCCACACGCCGCGATTTTCTCGTGTCGTCCGGCGCGTTGGCCGCGGGGCTCACCCTTGCCGCCGCGCCACAGGCGCGGGCACAGACGGAGAAGCTGGCGATCGCGGGCGGCCCGAAGGCCGTGACCGTGCCCGACGCGGGCGTCTGCCAATGGCCGCAGTATGGCGAGACGGAAGAGAACGCGGTGCTGGAGCTCATCCGGAAGCCCAGCTACGACCCGCTCGTCGCGCTGGAGGAGGACTGGAAGAAGTTTCTGGGCGTGCCGTTCGCCAAGGCGCACTACAATGGGACGAGCGCCTTGACTTCGATGTTCTTTGCGCTGAACCTGCCCAAGGGCAGTGAAATCCTCGTGCCGAGTTACACGTTCTTCGCCACGATTGTGCCGATGCGCCTCTTCGGGCTGGTGCCTGTCTTTGTGGACATCAACCCGCGTACGCTGAACTTCGATCTCGAGGATGCGAAGAAACGGATCACGAAGGATACGAAGGCCGTGCTCCCGGTCCACTGGATTGGATTGCCTTCGGACATGGACCACATCAGCGAGTGGGCGAAGGAGAAGGGGCTCATCGTGCTTGAAGACTGCGCGCATGCGCACGGCGCCAAGCTGAAAGACAAGTACATGGGTTCGTGGGGCGAGATGGCGATCTTCAGTTATCAGATGTCGAAGCCGCTGCCCGCCATCGAAGGGGGCATGGGCGTGTATCAGAACGCCGAGTACCACGGCCGGGCGAACGCGTTCATGGACTATCAGCTCAAGGGGGTGGAGAAGGACAACCCCTACATGAAGTACGCGGGATCGAGCGTGGGCGTCAAGTTCCGGATGCATCCCTTTGCCGCGGCGTTGGCGCGGTGCCAGCTCAAGGGGCTCGAAGAGCGTAATGAAGCCGGGGCCAACCAGGTGCGCACGCTGAACGACCGCCTGGTCCAGTTGCCGGGCCTGTACGAACAGAGCAGCGGCCGCAAGGACGTGCGCCGGTTGCATTACTCGTGGAACATGCTTTTCGTTGATGAGAAGGAGGCCGGCATGTCCCGGGCGAAAGTCATTGACGCGCTGAAGGCCGAAGGCGTCAACGCGAGCGCGTTGCACTATCAGCCGCAGCATGAGCTGCCAATCTACAGCGAGGAGGAGTGGTGGCATCACAAGCCCATCGTTCCGGAGCTTCCCGGCACGAAGCAGGCCAATGACACGAGCATCGCGCTGCCGTATTTCACCAAGCAGGCGCCGGAACTTGTCGAGCAGTACGCCAAGGCGTTCGAGAAGGTTTGGGCGCACCGCAAGGAACTGGGCAACGCGTGAGAACGCGAACGCGGAGGCCCGGCCGGGCGGAGCGCGTGGATAGCGGAAGAGACTGAGAGGGAGAACGAACGATGCGGAAGACAGTGCTTTGCCTGTGTGTAGCGGCGTTACTGTGCGGGGCGGCGTGTGCGGAGGACGCGGGATGGCCGCTGGCGGTGCGTATCGCGAGCTACGGGAAGTTTCAGGATGCGGCGTGGCAGCATTTGCCGCAGATCGGGGTGCATTACGTGTTCCTGCCTGTGCCCGCGCCCGCCGAAGTGGACGCGCTCATGAAGAAGCTTGCGGACAACAAACTGACGCCGCTCGTGGTGCGCGGGAACACGGATCTTTCGAAGGCGGGCTGCGTGGATGAGTTGGCGGGGCAGGCGGCGGTCTGCGAGAAGATGGGCGTGAAGTACATGTTCCTGTCGGCGAAGTTGAACGGGGCGGAGAAAGAGGCCGTGCTCGAACGCCTGCGCAAGGCCGGGGACGCCGCCCAGAAACACGGGGTCATGATCACGCTGGAGACGCATCCGGAACTCGGCACGAACGGCGACGTGCAAGTGGAGACGATGAAGGCACTGAATCACCCGAATGTGCGGGTGAACTTTGACACGGCCAATATCACGTACTACAACAAGAATACCGACGCGGTCACGGAACTGAAGAAGAGCATCGGGTTTGTGGGGACAGTCGAGTTCAAGGATCACTCCTGCGAATTCGAGACGTGGAACTTCCCGGCGCTCGGGCGGGGCAAAGTGGACTTCCCCGGCCTGATCAAAGTGCTTCAGGAGAATCACTACGCGGGACCCGTCACGATCGAGTTCGAAGGCGTCAAGGGGGTGGAATTGAGCGAGGCGGACACGAAGAAAGCCATCGAGGAATCCGTCCGGTATCTCCATACTCTGGGCGCATTCAAGTGAATCTGCCGCAGGGCTCGCTCCAATCACTCAATCACGTAGTCATTCAATTTTCGAGGGTTTGATCATGGCGGAGCTGAGAGGACATTTGTCCGCGCCGGACTATTTCATGCTCATTGGCTACTTTGTGCTGATGCTGGGCATCGGCGCTTACTTCTATCGCCACATGAAGGCCATGAAAGACTATTTCACGGGCAGCAACACGATTCCGTGGTGGCTGAGCGGCGTTTCGTTCTACATGACGAGTTTCAGCGTGGCGGCGTTCACGTTCTATCCCGGCTTGTGCTATCGGCACGGCTGGGTCGGCATCACGCTGCTGTGGGTGGCGGTGCCCGCGACGTTCGTGAGCGCGGGGCTCTTCGCCAGGCACTGGCGCCGCGCGCGGGTCAGCAGCCCGGTCGAATTTCTGGAGACCCGTTACAGCCCGGGCCTGCGGCAGGTATTCGCCTGGCAGGGCATTCCCGTCATGCTGATTGACGACGGCATCAAGCTTTTTGCGACGGGCAATTTTGTTTCGGTCTGCACCGGGATGAGCATGCCGACGAGCATTCTGCTCTGCGGCGGCATCATGTTGATCTACACGTTCATGGGCGGGCTCTGGGCGGTGGCGGTGACGGACTTCATCCAGTTCGTCGTGCTCACCGTGGGCCTGCTGGTGATCTTCCCGCTCTCCGTCAGCAAGGCGGGCGGACTCGGGGCCATCTTCCAGAACGCGCCCGAGGGATTCTTCCGCATGACTTCGCCCGAGTTCGGGTGGTCCTATGTGATTCCCCTTGTGCTCCTGTACACGCTCTCGTGGAGCGTGAATTGGGCGCTGGTCCAGCGCTACTACTGCGTGCCGAAGGAGAAGGACGCGATCAAGGTCGGCTGGTGCGTGATCGCCCTCTATATCATTGGCCCGCCGCTGATGTTCTTCCCCGCCATCGCGGGCGCGCAGTTCCTGCCCAAGCTTGCGGATGCGGGGCAGGTCTATCCCATCTTGTGTGCGCAACTGCTTCCGGCGGGCATGCTCGGACTCGCCATTGCCGCCATGTTTGCGGCCACGATGTCCACGCTGAGCGGCCATTACAACGTTTGCGCCAGTGTGCTTACGAACGACGTGTATCACCGGTTGATCCACCGCAACGCATCGCAGCGGGAGCTCGTCTTTGTGGGGCGGGTCATGACAGTCGTCGTGGGCGTGGTAGCCCTGGGCATCGGATTCCTCTTGGCGCGCGGGAAGGCGGAAGACCTCTTCCGCATGATGGTTACTCTCTTCGGCATTGCCACGGCGCCGGTGGCGATTCCCATGATCCTCGGACTGGTTTCGCGGCGGGCCACGAGCCTGAGCGCCATGCTCGGTTTCATCATCGGCATCTCGCTCGGGCTTGCGCTCTTCGCGCTGTCGCGCTATCAGCACGACATTGTCCTGGGCGGCATCGCCTGGATTCCCGCCAGTGAGGACGTCGTTTTCTGGGGCTTTGCGTTGAAGATGGAGATCGTCATGTTCCTCGGCACCGCAGTGGTAACCCTCGCGGTGATGCTCGTGATTAGCGCATTGGCCCCCGTCACCTCCGGCGAGCGGTCCCGCATCGAACCGTTCCTCAAGCGCCTGCAAACGCCCGTGGGCGAGATGGAAGGCGACAACGATTCGCTCCGTTCCTCGACGCGAAGCCTATCGCCCTTCCGCGTCGTGGGCGTCTGCACGTTCGTGATTGGCCTGATGATGCTCGCGGTCGTGCCGTGGAGCCCGGATCGCCTTGTGCTCATGATCGACTTAATGCTGAGCGCTTTGCTGATAGTCGTGGGCGGGCTCATGGCCTGGCTGCAGCGCAGTCCCGCGGCCGCATAGCGGCGCTGCCGTGAGCGGCTCCGTGAAGATCTGCTATGCTGTGCCGCATGCCGCATCTGCATCGTTTCCATATCGAGCCGGGTTCGCTCAATGCCGCCGAGACGGCCTTGCCGCCGGACGAAATGCACCACGCCCTCCATGTCGCGCGCGTGCGGCCCGGGGAGCCGCTGGCGCTCTTTGACGGGTGTGGCCATGAATGGCTGGGGCGCGTGGCGCGCACCGGCAAGCACGAACTCATCGCGGCCATCGAAGAGGAACGCTTCACGCCGCGCCCGGCTCCAGAAATCACGCTGCTGCAGGCGTGGCTCCTGCGGGACAAGGCAATCGAGTTCGTCATTACGCACGGGGTCGAACTGGGCCTCTCGAAATTGTGTTTCTTCCGCGCGGCCCGGTCCGAGCGCGAACCGCGGGGAAACGACAAATGGCGGCGTTATGCCATCGAGGCCTGCAAACAGTGCGGCCGGGTCTGGTTGCCGGACTTTTCCGTGGCGGATTCGCTCGAAGAGGCCTTGGCCCAATCGTCGGGCGAGCGGCTGATTGCGACGCGGGATCGCGCTCCCGTTGCGCCGGGAGCGGCCGGCGGCGGGGGCGATGTAAGCGTTGTGGTCGGTCCCGAGGGCGATTTCACGGAGGCGGAACTCGATGCGGCGCTCGGGCTCGGGGCGAAACCCGTATCCCTGGGAGAGGCCACTTTCCGCTCCGAAGTGGCGGCGATGCTCCTCTTGACCCTCGTATCCTCGCGGCGCGGGCGCCTGGGAACGGCCTGATGATGCCTTGGGTTGCGTTTTGGGTGCGTTATGCCTACTATAGTGGCTGGAAATAGTGAGAAGGATGAGGTTATGGCTGAAGATTGCCTCTTCTGCAAGATCGCACGGGGCGAAATCCCTTCGACGGAAGTCTATTCCGACGATGAGTTCTACGCGTTCCGGGATATCAATCCGGCCGCGCCCGTGCATGTGCTGGTGATCCCGAGAAAGCATATTGCGCGCATCTCCGACGCGTCCGTGGATGATGCCTCCCTGCTGGGGCGGATGCTGCTGGCGGCCAATGAAGTGGCGAGGAAGGAAGGCATCGCGGAGAGCGGGTTCCGCTATGCGATTAGCTGCAACAAGGACGGGGGACAGCTCGTGTTTCACATTCACCTGCATGTTCTGGGCGGGCGCGAGCTGGGGTGGCCGCCCGGTTGATGCGTTTCCAGGGCAGTACGGGGAAAGCGGCGGACACAGTGAAGATCACGACAGAGACACAGCTCTGTGCGGTCATCGGCAATCCGGTGGCGCACTCGCTTTCCCCCGCGATGCACAACGCCGCATTTCAGGCCGCCGGACTGGACTATGTGTACGTGGCGTTCCGGGTGGAAGATGTGAAGGGGTGCCTCGAGGGGATGCGCGCCCTGCCGGGTTTCCGCGGCATGAGCGTGACGATTCCGCACAAGACGGCCGTCATGCCGCACCTGGATGAGATCGACGCCCTGGCGCGGCAGGTGGGCTGCGTGAACACGATCACGAATGACGCGGGGCGGCTGAAAGGCACCGTAACGGATGGCGTGGGCACGCTACGGGCCTTCGCGGATGCCGGCGTTTCACTCGAAGGCAGGCGGGTGTTGTTTCTCGGCGCCGGCGGCGCGGTGCGTGCGGTGGCTTTCGCGATGGCGGGCATGGCCGGTGTTGCGGGCATCACCGTGCTCGGGCGTAGCCGCAGCCGGCTCGACAGTTTAGTGAATGACCTGCGCTGTGCGGTGTCGACGCCGGTGGGGGCGGGCAGCCTTGACACGGACATCGACGCCGCGCTGCGGACGCACGACGTGTTGGTGCAGGGCACTCCCGTGGGCATGTTCGGGCATGATCCGGGCAGCAGTTGCGTGCCCCGGGAAGGGCTTCGGCGCGAGCATGTGGTCTTTGACATGGTGTATCGTCCGCTGAAGACGCGCCTCATCGAAGACGCGGAGGCGGCGGGCTGCGCGGTGATTCTGGGACTGGAAATGTTGTTGCAGCAAGCGGTGCTGCAATTTGAGACGTGGACAGGCACAACCGCGCCGCATGAGGCGATGCGTGCGGCGCTGCTGGCAGAACTACAGGAAGTACGATGAGCAGTATGATGAGGAGCAGTGCATGAACGGAGGAAAGGGGAGCGAAGTGAGAGTACAAACATTTATGGGAAAAGTGAGCATCGAGGGGCTCCATCAGATGGACAACCACATCAACGAATGGCTGCGCCGCCACAACGCCAAGCCGATCTATGTGGCGCAGTGTTTCGGCGCGGATCGCCATCACGATGGGCGAAGCCAGGAACCAATCATGGTTACTTCGGTATGGTATGAAGAGAACGACGCCCCTCAGAAGGCCTAGGTCTGCTTCGGCCGGGGTTTGGTTTCATCACGATGTGCGTGATACACTGGCCCCGCGTTTGACGCCGTAGCGGAGATGACGCGTGTCTATGATTTCCGAGGATCTAAACGAAATGTTGCTGACGAAATACATCGCCGAAAACTGTATTGTCCCCGAACTCGCCGCCGACAACAAGGCGGATGCCATCAAAGAACTCACTCACCTGCTCTTCGAGAAGAAGAAACTGGACGACGTCGCCACGGCGCTGGACCAGATCATGGCGCGCGAAACCGTTGACAGCACAGGCATCGGCAACGGCATTGCCGTGCCGCACGCGCGCGTGTCCGGATTGAAGAATCTGATGTGCGCGGTGGGCCGGCACCGGGGCGGCCTCGATTTCATGTCGGTGGATCGCCGGCCGGTGCACCTGATCTTCCTGATTTGTTATCCGCCCACGCAGCAGACCTCCTATCTGAACTTTGTGGCGACGGCGGCAAAGTTGCTGCGCAACGAAGAGAACGTGGGCGCGATTTTGCGGGCGAAGGCGGAGAAGGAGATGTTCCAGGTGCTCGAGGGGCTTTCCGAGAAATTCGTGGCGCCTGAAGAGGGCTACGCGAAGCAGGTGAAGAGTGCCCCGGAGCTGCTCAAGACCCGCGACGCGCACGCCGACCTCATCCTGCTGGCCCGCCTTCAACTCTGCCAGGAAATGTACGACACGGCGAAGACCGGCAAGAAGCAGCTCAAGCAGCGCATCGACAATATCCGGGCGCTCGTCGACCCCCGCTTGCTCAAGCACTACGACCGGCTGATGAAGGCGCGTCCGCCCGCGCTGGTGCCGATCGAGGGCGACACATGCCAGGGCTGCTTCATGAAGCTTCCCTCGCAGTTTGCGCAGAAGGTCCGCCAGGACACCGACCACATTCATACCTGCAACAATTGCAGCCGTTTCATCTACGTCCTGTAACGGCCCGCCCGGAAGGGCTCCGGATTCCTGACGTGCAGTGCCCGCGGCCTCCCGCATTCGGAGAGGCCGCGTTTTTGTTTGACCTGTGCGATCACATCGGCTACGATCAATTCAGCGGATTTCAAGGGCAAGCGGTGCGTTTGACGGGGACATGAGCGAATGCGGCGGAGCAGAATGACGCCTGAGTGCGAGTCTCTCAACGTCAAACAATCGCCGGGCGGGAGTGAACCCTGGGCCGTCCCGCCGGCGTGTCCGGCGTCCTTCACACAGCGAGAGCGGTGCGATGAGTGGTTCTGAGATCGTGTGTTTTGCGTGCATGCTCGAAACGGGCGGGGTATCGCCCTGTCCGCATTGCGGCGTGAATGCCGAGCAGGTGGAACACTTCTATCCGTGCCTGAAGCCGGGAACGATTCTGGACAGCAAGTACCTCATTGGGCGTGCGCTGGGCCAGGGGGGCTTCGGCATCACGTACATCGGCCGGCACACGCAGCTGACAAAGCGCGTGGCCATCAAAGAGTACTTTCCGAACCGGGTGGTCCGGGGCCGCTCGAACGATATGGAAGTCACTGTCCGGTCGGACGGCGAGAGCACGCGGCTCTTCAGCCTGGGGCTTCAGCAGTTCCGGGAAGAAGGCCGGCGCATCGTTCAGTACTCGCATCCCAATATCGTCCGCGCGATCGACTACTTCGAGGCCAACAGCACGGCGTATCTCGTGATGGAATATGTCGATGGCGGTTCGCTCGAGCAACTGCTGAGAAGCCGGGGCGGCCGCCTCTCCACCCGGATCGCGTTCGAGATCATGCTGCCGGTCATGGACGGGCTGCGCGAAGTGCATGAGTCGGGCTATCTGCATCGCGACGTCAAGCCGGCCAACATCTATTTGAGTTCGTCGGGACAGGCCATTCTTCTGGACTTTGGCGCGGCGCGTGAGGCCCTGGGCGAGGAAACCCTGAGCCTGAGTGTCATGCTTACGCCCGGCTATGCTCCGCCGGAGCAGTACTCGCGCCGGGGCAAGCAAGGGCCCTGGTCGGACATCTATGCGTGCGCCGCAACGCTGTATCGATGCCTGTGCGGCGAGCCGCCGCCGGATGCCCTGGAGCGCATGCACCCGCGTGAGCCGGCAGCGGTTCCGGCCCTGAGTTCCTATCGTGAGCTGGAGATTTCGCCCAAGGTGAACTCCGCCATCATGAGCGCGCTCTCCCTGGAGCCGAAGAAGCGGCCGCAGACCATGTGGGAATTTCAGCAGGCCCTGATGAGCGGTTTGAAGCCGAGTCTTTCACGGGACGCCACGGTGCTCATGGGCACCACAGAGCCGCTCCTCCAGGAGAAACCCCGGGGACGGGGCCGGAGAATGCTGGCCACGGTCCTGCTCATTCTTGCGCTGGGCGCCGCGGCCTCCATCGGCGTCTCACAGTTCGCGCAATGGCGGGCGGGCCAGCGCTTGTCCGCCCTGGACAGCGCCCGGCAATCAGCCATCGCCGCGCGCGACAAGATCGGCGACGAGGAACGCGCGTTCTGCCCGGCCGAGTTTCAGGAAGCGGAGTCGCACTGGATGGAAGCGGCCGCGGCCGGCGCCGATCAGGAAGCAGCCACCCAGGCGTTCGAGTGGGCGCGGCGCGGTTATGAGAACTGCCTCGTGCTGACGGTGCAACGCAAGCAGTCCGCGCAGACCGAACTGGAATCCGTGAAAGGGCAAGTCGAGGGGCTCCAGCGGCGGATCGGCGAAGATGAACGGGCGTTCGCTCCCGAGGCGCTTCAACGGGCCGAACAGGCCATCGATGCCGCGGGCAAAGAGAAGGATCCGGTCAAGGCAAAGGCCCTGTACGGCGAAGCGCTGGAAAAATGTGAACGGGTCATCGCTTTCACGACGCAGCGCAAGGAACACGCGCGGAATGAGGATCGGGACAAGGCCCGGCAGGAGGCCGTGGCGGTGAAGGAGGACATATCGTCCGAACTGCGTTCCCGCGTGCCTGACGAAATGGCGCAGGCGGACGAACTCTGGCAAGCGGCGGAAGCCGAAAACGGCGATACCGCGAAAGCGGCGGACTTGTACCGGCAGAGCGCCCGATCCTACCGCACGGCGAAATTGGCGGCGGAGAACACGCATGCGCCGAAACCCGTGGAGGCCAGGCCGGAGGCGCGGCCAGCCCCTGTCGAGGCGAAGCCGGCGCCGGTCGAAGCGAAGCCCGCGCCCGCCGAACCCCGGCCGGAGACGGTCCAACCCAAGCCGGTGGCTCCGGAACCGCCCGCGGCGCCTGTCGTCTCGGCGGTGGAGCGTGAACTGGCCGAGGCCAGAAACAAGGCTCTGGCGGCCCAGAAGAAAGTGGCCGAGCGTTTTGACCCGGCGGTCAACGACTATCGGAAGAACGCGAATTATCAGCGGGGGGTTGCGCTGCTCCAGCAGGCGGAACGGGTCGCCGGTTCCCGCGGGAAGGCCTCGGCGCCGCTGTACTTTGAGCAGGCAGCCAGCATGTTTGACAACGCCAAACCGGCCCAGTGGTGACTGGGAGGGGAGTCCCTACGATGCACTTTCTTCGTGACCCGCAGGGCGTTCGCCCGCCGACGCGGCGGGAATTCGTCGCTTTCTCCATGTTAACGGCGGTATTTGGCGGAATGGCCTGTTCCGGATGCCAATCCGCGGGCACGCCCGGCGAGGCGGCCGCGCCCCCCCAATTCGGCGTCAAGCTGTTTCAGGGTGCCCGCGGCGAAGTACGTCCGGGCCGCCGGGTGCGCGTGGTGATGCATCTCACCTCGACCCGCCGCTCCAAAGTGAAACCGAACGCCATGCTGCACATTCTGAGCAAGGAGGGGAACGACCTCAAACAGTCTGAACCCGTGCGCTGCCGGTGGTCGCGCCGAGGTGTCTGGGAAGTGATTTTCATGTTCGTCGTCCCGCCGGATGCGGCCACGGGCGCCTATACCCTCCGAGTCAATTACGGCGTTGCGCTGGATGCGGAAGGGAACGGCGGGGACTATGAGGATGCGCAGATGCTCGTGAGGTGAGGGGCGTTCCGGCGATTTGATTGGAATAAGGTGTGCGCCGGGCGGGACATTGTGTTCCTGCCCGGCGCACGGTCTTTCGGGTCTACAGCGTGGCGTTCGTTATGTACGCCATATAGGGGTTCACGGGGAAATCCTCGCCCGGGTAGCGAACGAAGGCCACATGGCCGTCCATGTACAGCACATTGGAGCCGCCGGCCACATGGTTGAAGCGTGTTGGATCGACGCTGAGCGAGTCCCACAGGACCGCCAGTTCGGACTGGGCGAGGCTCGAAGCCGCGGGCGAGTTGATGTCCGTGATGAAGAAGCGTTCGATGCCTTCCCGCAAACGCATCAGCGGTACTTCGCCCAAGGCGGGATGGGGCAGCGTGTGGTCGCTGAACGGGTCGTTGAACATCGGCTGCAGCGCCTCGATCACGCCCGGAATGCCGCTCTGATCCGCGGGATCGAATCCGGGCCATCCCAGGAGGAACCGGTTGTCCAGCGGCACCGTGTAGCCCGCGTACGTATAGGACGCATCGCCGTAGAGGGCGAAGTTGCCGCAGCCGGTCACCGGGTCCAGATCGATTTCGCCGTTCGCCTTGAACCAGGCGGCCGGGCCGCCCGGCTCCAGCGCGGCGGGCCCCTGCGGATTGGACGGGCAGATCAACACATGCACGTCATTCAGGTACTCGGGATACAGCGCGAGGGGGTCGGGCATCCAGGAGTAGTTGCGGTCCGTAACATTCGGACTGAAGTCGCAGAGCCGCGCTTTGGCCGGAAACAGGCCGCCGCCTTCGTTCCCATACATCTTGAAGGTGATGCCCATTTGTTTGAGGTTGTTCTGGCAGGAAGCCCGGCGCGCGGCTTCGCGGGCGCGGGCCAGGGCGGGGAGGAGGATGGCCGCCAAAATGCCAATGATGGCGATGACGACGAGCAGCTCAATCAACGTGAATCCGTTGCGTGCTTTCAACATGACAGGGTTCTCCCTTGTGGTTGTTGCGGTTGATTCTCTTGTGTGTTCTGAGGCCGCGCGCCGGGGCATGCTCCCGCCGGCGGATCAGATCTTGCCGGAGACTTCCCCGGCCGTCTTCTTCGCCTCGTAGTCTTCGGGAAGCACGGGGCGTCCGGCCGGATCCTTCATCAGGAGATAGGCGTTGCCGCTTGCGCCGGCGGGCGCGTTTGTCAACGCCTTCTTGAACGCCGCGGGCTCAAAGAACTGCGGCGGTTGTTCGTTTTCGTAGGAGAGCACCGCGTCGATGCTCTCTGCGACATTGGGATTCCAGAACAGCACGCGCACGGGCAGCCGGCTCGAACGCAAGGCCCAGACCCGGATCCAGTCGGGGCCTTCCGGATTCGTGATATCGAAGACGACCAGATCGTTCGATATGCCCGCATTCCCGTTCTCCAATGGCGGCGAGAGCACACCGCTTTTCGGCAGCGCTTCGAGGAAGGTCTCAAAAGAGAAGGTCTCGCGCGCGCCGAGCTTCTCCACAAAGCCCTGAACCATCTGGCGGGCGCCTTCCAGCGTGGGGGAGCTCTTGGGCTGCGGGCCGAGGGAAATGGCTTCCAGGACGCGGCCCTTTTCGCCGAAGACCACTTCATTTCCCGCGCGGACGCGTGACTTTCCCCCGCGCGCCATCCAAAGTTCCACCTGCACCGGATCGGACAGGGCGTTCGAGCGCACGTAGACGGTGGCGCTGAAGAAAGGCGCGTCCGCGAAGCGCTTTATCACGTCGGCCCACGTGGGCCCGGCGCTTCCGGCCACGGCAATCATCAGGCCGGCCAGGATGACGACGGCGAGGCACACGGCGGCAGCGGCGCGCAGCACGAGGCGCCGCGTGGTCGAAACGGGACGATACGCATAGTCGCGCTCCCGCAGCCGTGTCTCGAAGCGGCTCAGATGCGCCGCCATCCTGTCCCGGGGTTCGTCCGGCACCGCTTCCGCGAAGCCCTTCCGCAGCAGGCTGGCCACCGGGTCTTCCGATTGCTCGTTCGGGTTCATCACAGGTTCTCCATTCCCGTCTGTTCCTGGAGGAATCGTCCCAAGAGGCCGCGCAAGCGTTCGCGGCCCCGTTCCACGTGTTTGCGCACTGTATTCTCGCGGCAGCCCAGGGCACGGCCGATGTCTCCATACGGCAGGCCGTGAACCAGGCGCATAGTCACGGCGACCGCCTGATTCCGCGAGAGCTGGGCGATGGCCTGCCGGACCGCGGCCAGGCACTCTTTGGCGCCGAGCACTTCGGCGGGGGTCTTCGGCGCGGACAGGCGGCTGAAATGGAGATAGGCCGCCCGCTGCTCGCGCCGGATGCGCCGCCGCAACACGTCATACGCCGCATTGCTGCATATGCGCAGGACAAGCGCCTCCGGATTGGGGTGCACCCGAACCCGGTCCCATTTCCGCCACAAGACGCCCAACGCCTCCTGCAGCGCTTCTTCGGCGTCGTCCGCGTTCTGCGTCACCCCCCACACCAGGCGCATCATGCGCTCTTCCATGGGGCGAATCAGGCGGTCGTATTCATCATGACCGGAAGGCATGTTGCTCAACACCTCGCGGAACAGCCGCGTTACACACTCTTCATCCCCAGAAACGCTCTCCGCGTTCCGTTTGTGTACACGCGGCGAAAGAAAGTTCCGTTGGCGTGTTCGGACGGACATGTGATAGATTCGAGCGGCCAGGCTGAAGCAGGAGCCTTCTGAGAGGGAAGTGGCCGGCCCATGTGTGAAAACGGGGAGGGAGAGGGGCATGGAAGAACAAGCGGCGCAGCCCCAGCTTCCCCGATCGACGCTGGTCACTGTCCTCGCCTGGATCACAATAGTGATGGCGGGCTTCTCGACGCTCATCGCAGTGCTGCAGAGCGTGATGGTTAATGCGCTGTTTGCTTTTGTCGAATTGCCTGACCTGGCGCCCCCCGGCGCGGAACCCGTGCCCCCGTTCTTCCGATTCATGTTTGAACACGTGCGCCTGCTCGTTCTGATGTTCCTCGTGGTCTCAGGCGTGTCGTTCCTCACCGGCATCGGACTCCTCTGGCGGAAGAATTGGGCACGCCTCGTCTTTGTGCTTCTCCTGGGGTTGGGCATCCTGTGGAACATCGCCGGCGTGGCCCTGCAACGAATCTTCTTCTCGTCCATGCCGCCTCTGCCCTCCGATGCTCCCCCGCAGTTCGAGGTTCTGTTAAGCCGAATGACGTCCGTCATCTTCGTCTTTGCCATTATCATCGCACTCGCCATTTCCGTGCTGTTCGGCTGGCTCATCGCTCGCCTGCTTTCCCGACCGATTCGCGCGGAGTTCCTGAACGTGCCGCAACTGTCAGTGCGGGGAGATTGTGGCCCGGTTCCACCGCTGCCGCGCGGCTAGGCCAATATCGCTTTCGGATGAAACAAGATGCTTGAAGACTATATCTTTCAGAACCTATTGCTGGCGCTTCCGTTGTGGCTCATGTTGTACTCCGCGGACTATGCGTTCACGCTGCTTGGGGCGCGGTATTACGCGGCAGGCGCAGGCGAGCACTTCGCCTTTGAGGGCAGCTATGAACTCACGCCGCAATTTCAGCAGGACGTTGACGCGCTGCGCCTGTTTCCGCCCAGCTTCATCAAGGCTATCCTGATCTCGTCCACACTTATCGTGGCTCTTTGGTGCGTGTCCAGGATTGAAACCGAGTTTCTACTCGTCTTCAAACTGGTGATTGGCGGGATGATGGTCCAGGAATTCGCGGTTCTGATCAGGCATGCCCGCAACCTCGTGTTGTTCCGAGCGGCCATGGCGCATCAGGGGATGTCCGGGCAGATCCGCTACGAGCAATGGCTGTCCTATCGGCTTTCCGCCGCGGAGTTCTTCTGCTTCGCCGGGCTCTTCCTGATTGTGGGTCTGTTTACCGGATCGATTTCCTTTCTCGGCGGCGCGGTCATGACCGACATCACCGCGTTGAAACACCGCAGGCTTTCCCGGAAAGTCCGGCGAGAAGCCGATTGACACGTCCCGTATCCCGCCGTTCGGCCTTGACAGGGTGGTTTCCGCCCCGGGCAGCGTCGAACTGCTTGCCCCTCTCTTCCCGGTCCGACAACGGCGCGGAGCGCGCCTCCGCTCCGGGGCTGAAACCACCGGGGGCGGTGGCCGCGTCTAAGCACGTGTGCGAAACCACTTCATGACGGAGTCCTGCCATGCGCGTAAATCGGGTACTGGGTGCGGTTGTGGCGGGCTGCGCTTTGATCTCCTTTTGGGCTTCGGCCATGGCGGGGGATGCCCTGCGAATGAACCAGATCCAGGTGGTTGGCACGCACAACAGCTATCACGTGAAACCGCCCGCCAAGCTGCTCGAAGCGCAAACGGAAATCACCTCCGAGGCGGCTGGCTTCGGGTACAGCCATGCGCCCCTGGATGTCCAGCTCGATCGCGGCGTACGCAGCCTCGAAATCGATGTTCACGCGGATCCTTCCGGCACGCGGGTGTTCCACGTGCCGGTGGTGGATGAAGGTTCGACTTGCGCGCGGCTCGTGGACTGCCTCGAGGTGGTGCGCGGCTGGTCCGAGAAGCACCCCAGCCACGTGCCAATCCTGATCCTCGTTGAGACGAAGGAGAAGGAATTCCCCCTCGTGCGCGAACCGGATTTCGATGCCGCCGCGCTGGACCAGATGGACAAGGAAATTCGATCGGTGCTTGAACCCGGGCGGCTCTTGACTCCGGACGCGGTGCGCAAAGAGGCGCCCACGTTATCGGAGGCGGTCACCACGAAAGGCTGGCCGACCTTGAAGGAGTCCCGGGGCAAAGTGATGCTCGTCCTGCATGCCCGGGGCCGGATTGCGGAAACCTACACAAAGGATCGCCCGTCGCTGGAAAGCCGGGCGATGTTCCTGGAATCCCAGCCGGACAAGCCCTATGCGGCGGTATTCATCCGAAACAATCCCGCGGAGAAAGGCATCCAGGACCTGTTGCAGAGGGGGTATATCGTGCGTACCCGCGCGGACGCGAATCTCTTCGGCTCCAGCCGGGACAACGAGCAGCGCCGGGACGTGGCGCTGGCCAGCGGCGCGCAGGTGCTCAGCACTGACTTTCCGGCAGGCGAGGCCGCGCCGGGCACCGGGTACGAAGTGCGGCTCCCCGAAGGGTATCCGGCGCGCTGCAACCCCGTGTTGGCGCCGGGCGCCTGCGATAATGCCGCACTGGAGGCGCCCTGAACCGCGCGTTCGCGCCTGGGCATTGATTAGCACCTGAGAATCGCGCTACACTTTTGGGCGTGTTCTGGGTTGTTTTTTGGGAAGCTGCAATAACGTTATTTCGACCTTTGGGGATTCATCGCCATGGCAGAAGATAAGAAGAAACCAGTGCCGGAACCGGTTCTGGACGACAAAGATGGGAAACGCGGACTCTTCGGCGGGTGGAACTCGTGGCTGAACGACACGATCCAGACGGGCCGTGCGCCGGAGAAGAAGCTCCAGATGCCCGACGCGCCCACGCCGGTGCCCGCCGCGCCGGCCGCCGATTCCTCCAAAGCACGGGCCGCTGCGGCACCGGGCAAGATGGTTATTCCGGAAGGCGTGACGATCCAGGGTTCGCTCACCGGCGGTCCCGACACGGAGATCGCAGGACAGATTCAGGGCGATGTAAAGGTTGAGGGACGACTCTTGTTGGCGCCGACGGCCCGGGTGACCGGGAAGGTCCAGGCGGGTTCGTGCCGGATTGACGGCCTGGTCGAAGGCCCGGTCGAGTGCACGGAAGAAGTGGAACTCGGCAAGAGTGGCCGCCTGAACTCCGGGGTGGCTGCCGGAAAACGAATAAGTATCGCGGGCCAGGTGTATGGATCCATAGCGACGCCTGGCGCCCTGCGCTTGGCTGCGGGCGGCGTCGTGAACGGCGACATTCGGGCGCGCGGCCTTGTGATCGAGGAAGGCGCCGTCTTCAATGGCGGGTGTTCGATGCGCGCGAATGCGCCGAAGAGCAATGGAAAGTAACGTGTACGTCAGGAGGTAGTGAGCATGTTCTTCTTCCATCCCGCCGACTTGCTGATGATCCCCGCCATCATCCTGGCGATTTGGGCGCAGGCCAAGGTGCGCGGGGCTTATGCGAAGTATTCGCAAGTGGGCGTTCGCTCCGGGCTTACCGGTGCGGACGTCGCACAGCGGATTCTCCGCGATTCCAATATTGCTCCGGCGACCGGCCGCGGCCCGGGCGTGGCCAGTCGCGTTGCGCTCGAATGCATCCCGGGCGAAATGACCGACCACTATGATCCGCGAGACAACACTCTGCGCCTTTCGGAGAACGTCTATCACGGCCGAAGCATCGCGGCGCTGGGCATCGCTGCCCATGAAGTGGGCCATGCCATCCAGCATGCGAACAACTACGTGCCCATGCAGGTGCGCCAGCTCGTGTACCCGGTGTCTTCCATCGGGTCAACGCTGGCGTTTCCATTGATTCTCCTCGGCGTTTTCCTGCCGTATTTCGGCATGCACGCGCCCTGGCTGATCAACCTCGGCATTTGGCTCTTCACGGCGGCGGTCGCGTTTACAGTGATAACGCTGCCGGTCGAGTTCAACGCGAGCAGCCGCGCCCTGCGCGCCCTGGCGAGCGGCGGTTATCTCACCGAGGAGGAGATTGGCGGCGCCAAGGCGGTCCTCGATGCGGCGGCATTGACGTATGTGGCCGCGGCTGCGGCCGCCATCCTGCAGTTGCTGCGCCTGCTGCTCATTTTTGGCGGACGCGACGAATAGACATGGCCATCGGAACCACAGGCTTTTGCCGCCGCACGGTGTTCCGTGCGGCGGTCCTTGTCTTTGCCGCCGGCGCGGCCCTTGCCGAGGAGGATATCCTCACGTTTCGCGCCGAGGGACGCGCGGAGGGCATCGGCGTCTCCGCGCGGAATGCCGCCATCGCCGCGGCA